>VBBA01000354.1 GCA_005888675.1 Candidatus Bathyarchaeota archaeon
GTTTGAACATTCTCCACGCGTTCGTCTCGGTCGGACGATACAAAACGAGCGCACTCCCGACTAGATTCGCGATCCCCGTTGCTAAAGCAATCGCTCCATAGACGAGGCTGAAACGTCCCAAAGACCACACTGCGATCGAGAATGGGAATAGGATGATTGATGCGAGCATTATCACTCGCAACGCTGATTCTTTCCCTATTACGACTGGCAGCATCGGCACTCCCACCCTTTCGTAATCGGTTCGATAGGACACTGCGAGAAACCATATGTGGACTGGTATCCACAGGAAGACGAGCCCTGCCATAGCAACTGCAAGCAAACTGAAACTGCCCACTGGCCCTGTTGTGACCACGGACCACCCGAACATGACAGGAAGTCCACCGCTGAAGCCACCGAGCAATATGTTCAGCCAGGTCCTTCTCTTCAAGAGCATACTGTAGACAACAACATTGTCAATAACGCCTAGGGCCATCCACACAAATGAGAGAATGTTGAATGCCGCTGAAAGCGCCAGTGAGATCGTGACAAGTGTTAGTCCAAAGAGGAGCCCGTTTCTTGCAGTGATTCGACCAGAGGGTAGTGGACGATGACGTGTGCGCAGCATCACTGCGTCAATGTCACGATCAATGTAACTAGTTAGAACATCGCATCCCGCACATCCCGCAGTAATCGCGATCCCGGCCAAGATCCATTGGACCGGGGAGAATGGGAGGCTAAGAACTCTCGTGGCAACGAATGTGGCTGAGAGCGCGGTGAACACTAGTAAAGAGACGATCTTGGGCTTTGTTAGTTCGTAGTAGTTTCTCGCCCGTTGAGCAACACTCTGGATTACAACTTCGTATTGCTGGAGTTGCACAATCTATCCGCCACAGCCCGCTCTGAGGTCACCGTTCATTTGCGGATGTTCATTGCTACAGGTCTGTGTACAACGATATTTCGTTGTTCCCTGGCCTACTATCTGAAATGACACGGTGTACCAATTACCGAAGTTGATGAGGTTGCTTTTTGGAATAGTGCTGTTTGTAATAGAGATGAAGGACTTGCTGTCGATATCGTATCCATGGCCCTGTAGACCTGGAAGCTGGACCGTGCTTTCGTTAGTGCTTACAGGGTGGATGTAGAGTGTTATCGTATCGCCGACGCTGCCAAAAACCAAGGAGGGATCAGGGAGAGGCGCTAGTTGAGTTGCATTTCGACTTGTGATTTTGGGGCCCGTTACGTTGCTGAACGGAGGTAAGGGAGCTGCGGTTGAGTTGAGTTTGTAAACGGCTTGTACCTGAAACCCTCCGCGCTCATGAATAATTGCCTGCATAATGTAGAGCCGATGTTCGGGTACGACTAAGCATGCCGTACTGTGAGAGACGACAAATTGCGTGTAGTAAACGGAGCCGAGGGCGGCAGCAATTAGGACAAGGCCAATAATCCCAACGGCAGGCATATGCTTCTTGGGACTGGGTGTTTGAGGATTGGTTGGTGTGGACATGGTTATCCTAGACGAGCTTCGATTGGACAGAAACCCGGTATATATGAAACGTTGCGGCAAACGCAACTAGTACGAGTCCGATCTCGAATAGGGCATAGTTCTTCAATCCACTGAGTACTGCCTGGAATATCGACACGTCTAGGAATACTTGGAGGAGTAGCAGCCCACCAATTAGAGCGTACACCTCGCTCTTGGAGAAAATGTAAGGTGGAAGTTTTCGGAATGGCAAGGGTTTTCGCGCGGCCCGTAATGCATCGATCTTGGTCTTCCGCCATCGGACGAATGCATACACAAAACCGTAGGCAAGGGCGGTTGCGACAATCAAGGATGCGAAGAATAACGAGGAGTCGATCACAAGCTGGTTGGGATTGCTCAAGGGTAGGAGAGGATTGTCTGCTCGGAATCCCCAGACAGTTACTATCGCCATCTGCCCAAGCGACGCCACACCGAGGGCGATCCAGAAGGGACGATCGATCATAGCAATTCTCTTGCCACGATCGAGGAGTGGAACAACGAGGAAGATGACAACGAATATGGCCGGGACTATTGCTCCCGCGATGAAGGGATCCAAGCCCTTGACCCTGATGAAGGCGTAGAGGCTTGTAAAGTACCATTCTGGAAATGTGATCTCAGTTCTTAACCGTGGGTCGTATTGGACGCCGAGCTCGACGGGGAAGAGGCCTCCCATCACGAAGATGATCCCGATTATGGCAGATGATACTGGAATGTCGAGGACGAGATTCTTGGGCAAATGTACGCCCATTAGCGCGAGCATTACTATTGGGATTATGAAGACGTGGAGCGCGTAGAATCTGAGTACGATATCATTAAAGGAGAAGCCGAATATCACCTGTGCCAAGAAGGTTCCTAGTATCTGACGCGGCGGACTTAGCAGGGTCAATGTTCTCCCGATGTTGATGGCCAACTGTCCTCTAATGTTGAGGATCAGGTCATACCCTGTGTAGGCCTCAACGACAGTAACGACGCCCAGGATTACTCCTGTTATCCAAAGCATTTCGTATCTGAGCTTGTAACGTCCCGAAAAGAACTGGTAGAACATGTGCATAACCGCAAGAAGAACCATCGCATTCGATGCGTGATAGTGAATATTCCGCATCATCAATCCCCAGTTTACCTGGTCATTGATCGATTGAACGCTTTGGAAGGCTTGGTTGCAACTTGTCGCTGTCGCACTGGGTGAGCAGTCACCGAAATTCGGGGTATA
>VBBA01000355.1 GCA_005888675.1 Candidatus Bathyarchaeota archaeon
AGCGACCATGGAAAGGCCGTGAATGTTGACCGCTTGGTCGAACGAGTGAGACTCACAATGAGGAAGGGCACCGCAGCCACGAAGGATACGATAGAGAAGAGCCTCGAACCAAGCAAGGAAGTACTCTCACCCTTGATACTCGACCGTCTGAGAGACGCGTTGGTCGCCACGAAGCTCACTAAGACGGGTGTAGAAGAGGCGGTGGAGCAGGCGATTGACAATTACAAGCAGGCACTAGTCGAGCCCGGCGAGGCAGCTGGGATAGTGTCTGCTCAATCAATAGGTGAGCCGGGAACACAGATGACGCTCAGAACTTTCCACTTCGCCGGAGTCAGGGAACAAAACGTTACACTTGGCTTGCCGAGACTGATCGAGATAGTCGACGCCCGGAAGATTCCGTCCACGCCAAGTATGACGGTATTCTTGGATGCGAAGCATCGCGCGAGTAGGGAGAAAGCACAGGAGGTTGCTACACTACTGGCGCACACGACGCTGGGGGACATTGCTAGTGAGATCGTTTCTGACGTGATCAAGATGAGGCTCGACATCAAGCTCAACCCGCAGACAATGCGTGAACGAGGTGTCACGGTCCAAGACATCCGTGATGCGGTCCAACCGACCGGGACCGAGGTGAAGGTTGAAGCCTACAATATGGAGATCAAGTCGAAGGACATGGAGCTTCCGCAATTTAGACGGTTGGAAGACAAACTGCAAAAGCATCACGTGAAGGGGATAGGAGCTGTCAAACGAGCACTGGTCGTCGAGGAAAAGGGCGAGTGGATTATTCGGACTGAAGGGTCAAGCCTTGCCGCGGCCTTCGAGGTGCCGGGCGTGGACACGACACGGACATTCAGCAATAACATTAACGAGACAACGCTAGTTCTCGGGATCGAGGCTGCGAGAAACGTGATAGTCAAGGAAGCGCTTGGGGTCTTGGAGGAGCAAGGACTCGACGTGGACATTCGCCACGTTATGCTTGTATCTGATATGATGACGTCGAGTGGCGAGGTGCTTCAAGTTGGAAGGCATGGAGTTAGCGGCGAAAAGGCCAGTACACTTGCTAAAGCGGCGTTTGAGATAACGATACCTACTATTGTCGAAGCGGCTGTCAAGGGGACTGTTGACACTCTGCGCGGAGTTGCGGAGAACGTGATTGTTGGACAGCAGATACCGATGGGCACTGGATTGATCGAGGTCTCAATGTCCATGGCAGGTGTCAAATTGCCGCGTCAGCCACGTCCAGTTAACGCGCCGACAAGTGGCGACGGTCCAATTCCTGTCCCGGTCATTGCCGTTACTGGTGGCGGCGGTGCTGGCAAGGATGCTGGAATAGAGAAGACTAGTGAGTAGGGAAATTATTGCATGGTTGATGTGAACAAGCAGATTCGGATGGTGGTGAAGACTGGGAAGGTGGATTTTGGGACGAAGACGGCTCTCTCGTCCGTCCGGCAGAGCAAGGCCAAGCTTGTAATACTAGCAAGCAACTGTCCCGGTACTGAAAGAGACAACATAATGTACAACGCCGACCTTTCCGAAGTGCCGATCTATGTCTTCCAAGGTTCAAGCCTTGATCTGGGTGCGTTGTGCGAAAGGCCATACCCTGTGAGCGCCCTCACAGTGAAAGAGGCAGGGGACTCCTCGGTATTGGAGTTGGCTGAGAGCAAGTGATGCTGCAGCCGAAGATTAAGCTGACGAGTGAAGAGATGAAGTACATGGCCCTTTTCGAGAGTGTTACGGGGGCCACGACACAGGATTGTGTAATCGATGAAAAGCTGGACAGGATAATTTTTGTGGCGAAGCAGGGCGACATGGGACTTGCCATAGGTAAGGGTGGCAAGAACATCAACAATCTAAGACGCATGACCAATCGTCAGATCGAGGTTGTTGAATATGCCGAGACGCCTGAGCAATTGGTCAGGAACTCATTGTCTCCGGCCAGACTGAAGGAGGTACGCGTAACCGAGCGTCCGGACAAGAAGATCGTGGTTGTCGAAGTGGATCCGAAGGATAAGGCCATTGCGATCGGCAAGAATGGACGAACGATCGATAAGACCCGATTGTTGGTCAAGAGATATTTCGACATCGACCACGTCGTAGTATCCTAGGAAATTACTTACTCTGGAAAGACATAGGACAATATGACTAGTTCTTGGCAGACCTTGCAGAGCTAGCAAAAGGCCTGCCTCCCACAATCCCGATTTTCTGGCGGGATAGTTACAAGACGACCGGCGACTCTAAGATCCTGCGGGTAGCGCCGGACGAGAAGAAGCACTACTACCTAGTACTGGATGAGACGATCTTCTATCCGAAAGGCGGGGGTCAACCATCGGACAAAGGTATCATGGCAGGAGCTGGGTTCAAGCTTCAGGTCAAGAAGGTCATGCAGTCCGGGTCAGTGATAGTGCATTGGGGAAAATTGGTTGAGGGTACGCTAGAGAATGATTCCTTCTCCAAGGTAAACTGCGAGATCGACTGGGACTGGAGATTTCGAATGATGAGACGTCACTCGACTGCTCATTTGCTGGATCATTGTCTTGCCAACGCCATGAGGAGGGATGTTGACGCCTCGGACTCTTGGCTTGGCGATCCTTGCTATGTTGCTTATCATGGTCCGCCGCCATCGCTGGAAGTATTGTCGCAGGCCGAGGAACTGGAGAATCGGATGATATCAGAGGGCAGAACAGTTGGTGCGGAGCAGGTCAGCATGGAGGAGGCGACGAGACGATTCCAAAACGAGACTAGAATATTGCAGGGATTA
>VBBA01000356.1 GCA_005888675.1 Candidatus Bathyarchaeota archaeon
CATCCCAGAAGAGATTAAGAAACTTAAGAGAGTGGACGGGCCTGAATTGCAGGTTCATGGAAGCTCTAATCTTATCCAGACTCTTCTAAAGAATGATCTCGTTGACGAGTTTCTTTTGAAAATATTTCCTGTTACTATTGGACACGGGAAGCGGCTCTTTGGTGACGGCACGATGCCGGCTGGTTTCAAGCTTCTTGAAAGTAAGAGCTCTCCTTCTGGTGTTATCATAGCGACTTATGGGAGAGACGGAGCGATCAAAACAGGATCCTTTGCCTAAGTAATCAGGCAAGAGAACTGAAGTCTTCAAAATACTCCGGGCCCCTTCTTGAAAGCCTGAGGTTCGGTTAGATTTTGGCTAGATTTGGGCCATTGCTTATTAGTCCAGTGCAATCGATTAGGCGGTCAATTTGTCGAATCTCAAAATATCCCTCACTGGAACAATAATTATGACGCTTGTTCTCGTATCGTTCCTCCCCCACGTCCTCGCGGCCAATTCCTCGCCTCCTAGGACGACCGGTAATATTGTTGCCATGATAGTTGTCGGGCCGGAGCCGAACGGGATCGTTTACAATCCATCCAGCAATAAGGTGTACGTGTCCCATTCAGGGACGGGTTATGGTTCGATCGGAAATGTTTCGGTGATAGACGCTTCAACCAATCGGGTCGTTGCGATGATAAGGCTGGACAGTAACCCAGGCCCGCTGTTGTACAATCCCTTCAATCATCACGTGTATGTCACAAGCGCAAGCGGTGTCAACGTGATCGACGAAACCAGTAACAAGCTTCTCACAACAATCCCATTAAACAACGTTGGCGCGCTGGCGTACAACCCGTCCAATCATAACGTGTACGTCTCCGGCTGGCAGACAATCTGGATAATCGACAGTTCCACCAACAAAGTCACTGGCCAGTTCAGTGGAGTATCCGGATTCAATCTCGCCTTCGACTCGAACAAGAGCTACCTATATGCATCAGACGATTACGCGAACACTGTACAAGTAGTAAACACTCTAACGGGCAAATTGATCAAGAGCGTCCCGGTGTGCCAGTGGTGCGATCCTTCAGGCATGGCCTTCAACCCTGGGAACGGACGAATCTATCTGGCCAACTTCGGCATGGGCAAGGTCTCAGTCATCAGTGACACGACAAACAATATCGTGGCCACCATAACCGTGGGAAGCAATCCCTTCGGAGCCTTGTATGATCCATTGAATCAGAAAGTCTACATTTCAGACTATTCCTCTGCCGTCCTCTCCAAGATCGACCCAGCAACCAACACTGTCATCGCAAACCTCAGTGCTGGCAATGGTCCATGGAATATTGCGCTGGATACGGTGAACGGATTGCTCTACATTACAAATCTCGGATCAAACACGGTCACCGTCATCTACCCCTGATATTGGATGAAAGGGAAAGTCGAGAGCGTCGTCTTCGAAGACAGTAAGGAGTGGCGGCGATGGCTTAGGGTCAACCATGATCGGAAGACTGAGATCTGGCTGGTCTTGCCGAAGAAGAGCGCAGGCGGCGACTCTTACCGGGTCTATTACAACCAAGCGCTTGAAGAGGCTCTTTGTTATGGATGGATTGACAGTAGAATCAAGCCCTTAGATGCTACTAGAAGTCTTGTTCGGTTCACTCCCAGGAAGAGCATGAACTGGTCCCGTTACAACATCACCAGAGCCCTAGAATTGATAAGGAAAAGGAAGATGACCGAAGCAGGGCTGAAGGTTCTACCTCCAGACGTAATTTCAAGAGCTGAGAAACAGGAAAAACTGTGAGATCGCTCGGGAAGAGAGACTGACGCTTCTACTCAAGGGGTTCTAGTGAAACTCTCAGTCTCTTTCCAACGGACAGTTTCGCTTGCTTCATCGGCTGCACTACCTTTACTGTCAGAACAACAAGCGGCTCTGGAACTTCGAGAGCCTGGGCAATAGCTTACCGATGTAAACGCGCAACAAACAGCCACAAACAATTGCTTGGGATGGTTCCGCGACCCGCGGGCGAGAACACTTAAGAAACACTAAACAGTTAGCCTTAGAGGAGACCATCGTGAAGTCCCAAAATTACTCCACTACTTTTACTGTGGACCAAACTCCGGAGGAAGCCTTCGCTGCCATCAACGATGTCCGTGGATGGTGGTCAGGAAATATTGAAGGCAGTACGAACAAACTCGGCGATGAGTGGACGTATCGTTACAAGGACGTCCATTATTCGAAACAGAAGATAACCGAACTAGTTCCTGGCAAAAAAGTCGTTTGGCATGTTTTAGACAGCTATCTCAATTTTATTGAAGACAAAAGCGAGTGGAACGGTACAAAAATCACTTTTGAAATCGGTAAGAAAGGCGACAAAACCGAAGTCCGCTTTTCTCACCTAGGCTTGGTCCCCGAAGTTGAGTGTTACGATGCCTGTGCAAACGCATGGGGCGGCTATGTTAACAGTAGTCTGCGGACCTTAATCACCAAGGGTAAAGGGCAGCCCAACCCGAAAGAGAATTCGGTTAGGGAAAAGAAGACCGTTAAGGCTAAGCCGATTAAGAAGAAAAATAGGAAGAAGTAATCATCCGCGGTCTCATCGCCTGGTTCGACGACGATGAGTACGTCGACCACGGATCAAGCAGTGTCTCGTTTGTGCCTTACCTGAATGACTCAAGCCAACTATGTCGAACAAGATACGTTTGTAATTGATCGTCAGAGTTCTCGCGAAGAACTGACCTTCGATCTTCATTTCGCGCAGGTCGTGACCGTTGCTTTCGTTTGGGCGTAATCTTTCGAACGACAAAGAGTCTTCGAGATATGGCCTGAGCTTGGTAACATCAGGATCTACTGCGACCTCTTTGGGTATAGGCTTCTTCTTTGACGAAAGAAGCAGGTCATTCAATACCTCTCTTGCTGCTTCATAGTTCTTCCAGGCTTCCTCAACGAATCCGGTGAAGAGTCCGTTCGCAGTCAGCTTTGCGATGAATGATCCCTCGCTATCTTCCGCGTAATTTTTCAGAAGATGCGCTTTGATGTTAAGCTCGTTTGTCTTGTCGAAGCTATACAAGAACCGGCGGGCAATGGCCTCAGAATCTGATTTGTAGGCATATCATAATCACCTGAGATTAGGGCGCTGGAGATCATGTGGGAAAAGTCGGGCTCGTATGGGATTTCGCTCATTAAGAGTCCCTTCCATGTGGCTTTACGGGTGCGGCGGTCGATTGCTCCAATCTCAATGAGCCAGTCCTCTGCAAATGCAACTTCGCGATGATCCACTCTTGACATGAAGTCTAGCTCTGAGAGTTTGAGGCCATACTTGGACATGAGGAGTACTAGATCAAAGGGGGTTTCGGTTTCGAGCGCCTTGCGGACCGGTATGGGGTCGATCTTCCTTCGTAAGGGCGTATCAGTAACTATGACGGCCCTACCGGGCTTGAAGCGACCGATTCTACCCATCATCTGTAGAATGGAGTTGTTGTCTATCTTCTTGTAGTGGAGTGCCTTCTGTCCCAGCGTGTCTTGGCCGTCAATCACGTCATCGAATATCAGCACGTTATCCACGTAAATGTTCACCGAGGAAGCGATTACGTTTGTCGCAAAGATTCTCAGATTCTTATCATGTTCGGCTCGTTGCTGGATCCTATTGATCTCTGAACCTTCAAGGCCTCCGTGAATGTAAACACCGCCATAGCTGCTGGCATACCTCTCTACCAGGCGTCTTGTGGGAAGGAAAACTAGCCAGGACTCATCGCGGGGCAGCGAGTCAAGGAAGAGCGACATAATCCTGAACATTTGATTGTGATCCTCTGCCATCTCCACATCGATCGCGACTGGATATCTACTACCGCTCATTCGATACAGCTTTGAAATGCCCAGGAAGGATAGGAATTCTTGAGGATCGATTGTGGCGCTCATGACCCGAAACAGATTCCTTGCAGTGGGTTCCCTCTTCTTAGCGAGTGACATGCAGAGTTCCAGTTGAGAAGACATCTGGTGGCTTTCATCAAAGTAGATGGAAGAGTCTTGAATCGAGTCCTCGGCTAGCATTCTCAATAAGACGCCGTCCGTGACGATCTTGATCCGGCCACCAAGATTGATCTTAGTATCCTTTGTAATGACTGATAGTTCATCGCCTAGTT
>VBBA01000357.1 GCA_005888675.1 Candidatus Bathyarchaeota archaeon
TCGCGACGACCAGCGTTCCGCCTTTGAAGTTTTGGACACGGTCTCGGAACTTTACGGCATGCTCCAAATCATATGAATGATTGGCGTATTCCTCGAAGCCTGGGATTAGACTGGTTGCATATTCTGCGCCGGTTGCGATGATCAAATGATCATAGGAATAATCGCCGGTTTTGGTTTTGACAATCTTCCTCTGAATACTGATCTTTTCGACCGAGTCGTTCACAAGATCTATTCCCTTTCGTGCAAGAGGACGAAGACTCCTTTGAACCTCAGAAGGCTTCCGCCATCCCATCATTACCCACTGGAACGCTGCCGGAAGTTGTAGGTTCTGTCTGCGTTCGATAACCCTGATGTTCGCATGCTTCCTCACCTTGCCAGCTAGTCTAACCGCAAGTGTAGATCCTCCTAGTCCACAACCAAGGATCAAAACATTCGTTTTCTGGCTGGACATAATTAGTTCCAAAAGCTCCGGAGTATTATGACGAGTGAGCGGAGCTTCGCAGATAACAGTTTGTAACGATGCTCGGATAGAGTCCTAGCTAGGCCAGCAAGAAGGGAGGAACACTAGCATGCTTCAGTATCTGAAGTCCTAGTTTGTGAACGCCGGAACGGTCGGGAACTCACCTTTAGTCCTTCCAAGTCTCAAGAGGCGCAATTGTTTTCGAGCCTCATTATGACAGAAGTCGCAAAGGCGGACGCTGTGTTCACCGGGTTCTGGCATGAACCAGGCCGTTTCCTCGATAGGCTTCGCATCCTTGCACCAGGCACACTCGATTGTCCCTTTCGATTCGGGAGCTACGTGCATAGACAAGAAGTACAGTTGTATACTATAGGATAGATAAGTTTAGCTCGACGCCAAGGTGTCAATACACCCCTTCTTAAAGGCCGGGCAGTCAAATCGTGCCTATGGTTTCATGAGACACGCTCTTAATCGGCACTCACAGCCCGGCGCAGTCACCCATGATTAGCTGTGAAACCAGCAATTGGCTAGATTGACTTCAGGGCTCGCCCCGACAGTTGCCGCAGGAATACTGTTCGGAACTAGCATCCCGATTATCAAGATGGGATTGAACCATCCAATACCGCCCCTATCTTTCGCGAGTCTCCGATTCCTCCTCGCCGCTCTGTTGATACTCCTAGTCTTTCGGAAAAAAGGATGGGTCCAGAAATCCCTCCTCAAATCCCAGAAAATGTGGGGGATTGGAATATTGAACATGCTCGGCTACGTATTACAATTCGAAGGACAAGCCTTAGTGACCGGTTCCGAAGCGGCCTTGATAATTGGAACAGCCGCCTTAATGATCCCTTTGATCGCCTGGATAAGCCATCAGGAGAGTTTTAGACCCTTGAAATCAGGAGGTGTGATCGTCGGCTTTCTTGGTGTCGGATTACTAGTCGCGGGACAAGGTCCATCCAACTCGACTGGATCGTCACATCTGCTTGGAGATCTCTTACTCGTAGCGACAGCTGTCACAATAGCATTGGTATTCATCTATTCGAAGCCGCTCGCTATGGAGCGAGGAGATCGAGCAGTGACAGGTGGGATTGTCCTGACAACAGGCCTTCTGTTGTTGCCATTTGCCCCATTGGGACAAACAGCTCAGACAATTTCCGACCCGACAGCCTGGTCCTATATTCTCGTGCTTGCAGTATTTGGAACGGTAGGCGCTTACTATTTCTTTTCCAAGAGCGTAGAACGAGTATCGCCGACCGTCTCGTCGATAATACTCCCGATCGAAGTGATAGTTAGCACCATTCTCTCGGTGCTACTCTTTCACGAATCATTCACACTAACCTCAGGCGCCGGTGCAGTTCTGATAGTCGCTGGAGTAGGACTCGTGTCACTGAGTCGATGAAAAAGAGAATTGGGGCACCAAAGACCCCACTAGGTTTTGACTAGTCTTACAGGTCTACTGTGGCGCGCCACATGTGGGGCACTTGCTAGAGCCCGCTTGCATAAGGCCTTGACAGTACTTGCAACGGCTATTCGAGGCCGCATGTTGTGGGGGCATCTGAGGTGGGTATCCAGGAGCGGATCCGGGCATGGGCATCGAACCCGGAGGCATGTATGGTTGCTGTCCATATCCCTGTGGACCGTACGGTTGTTGACCATACGGTTGCGGAGGTGGCATCTGCTGACCATATTGCCCATACTGAGGTCCGTATGCTTGCTGTTGCATGTACTGTTGCTGAGGAGCCTGCATGTACTGGGCGCTTCCAGGCGGAGAAAAGCCGATTGACGTTTCACCGGTTATATCCGGTCGTCCCTTTACTTGTACGACGCCCTTGAGACTGTTCTGTATCGACCCTCCGTAATGGGTTGCTTTGCAGGATGGCATTCCTACGCTGAATGGGAAGCTTCTTTCTCCATTCCCAAAATCTGTCGCCCCTGATATTCGTACGTTATCGGAGAAGAGAGTGTTCTTCTTTGGTTCCATCTGGTTGATTCGTTGATTGTTGATAACTACCTGAACATTCTCCTGGTAATGTTCATAGACCCGGGCTTCCACCCTGACCTCTTCGGCAGGGATGTAACCCTCCTTGCTGTCGATGTTCACCTTGCCCGTGATCGCTTCTCCCTCCATGAAGGTGGGTTTGTCGAGTGTTACCCAGACCTTTGCCTTCATCGGAACTAATCTTTTCAGAAAACTCATTTGTTTGATCGTTGCTCCGTTAACTGATTCTTCGGCTGAAAATACGGATTGACCGA
>VBBA01000358.1 GCA_005888675.1 Candidatus Bathyarchaeota archaeon
TCCGAGGACGGTGAAAGCTCCGCGACCCATCTCGCTTCTCCGAATCAAAACGATCGGCAAACGGATCTTTTCAAGAGCATCTCTCGAGACAATTGAAGCGAGCTTTTCCAGTTCTTCCTTTCGCATCACAATGCTCTTTCCGTCAATGCTAGAAACCTGCGGTGTCTCCTCCTTCAGAAGTTCAGCCAATGTTCTTCTCTGTTTGGGAAGGTGCTGATTTAGTCGGCGCACTTCTTCTTGGAGGATAGTGTCGAATATTCGATCAGTGGGACGCTTTTCCAATCCTGCTTCTACTCCTGCTCCTTCTTTCTACCTATGAGCATCGCATGATCCTTCTCGAAGGGTTCGAGCCGAATCTTCTCCTCAACAGTGTACCCATTGCGTTCGAGGAAGGCTGCTTCTGCTTTGATTACGTCTGCTGGTTCCTTCGACACGTCTATGCTACGCGACTTGACCACTAGAAGATATTGTCCATCCTTCTTTAGATAGGTTCGCATGTTTTCGACCATAATTCTAGTCTGATCCTGTTGAGCAATATCGCAGTAAAGAACCTCGACACTTGGGACGAGACTCCGATACTTCAGGGTAAACCTTGCATCAGCAAATATTGGGACAATATTGGGCCGGTCCTTGCAGACGTTTTCGACAAGATCCCGGAATGAACGCTGGGCGAACTCTACCGCGTATATCACACCCTTCGGTCCTACAATGTCGCTGACGTGGCTGACGGTTGTGCCACTGGCTGCACCGAGATAGAGAACTCTTGAGCCCGGTCTAATCGGATTCTCTTCCAGACCCTTGAGTATGGCAGCAGCTAATTTGCTTCGATAAGGGTCCCATGATCGGTACTCCTCTCCATCGATCCGATAGATCATTTCTCCATAAACCGTCTTTCCAGGTGCCAGGCTCATTGTGGCCAGTTGTCGATTTTCGGCTTGGTCTATTCGGAAGACGCCCCCGAACTTTGGATGTTTGCTAAGCCTAACGCTCAGAATAGATCCGTCCAAAGAGACAGCTGATTTGACAGTGCTCACTAGGGCCGGTTCATCTGTCGGCGTTCTCGGTCTCGCCGATCATGACGTCTGGGACCTCCCCCTCCGCCAGTTCCTCCGCCACTACCACCTGGCGACCATCTTCTCCTATCACGCCCGCCGCCGCCAAATCGTCTTCGGTCATCACGTCCACCTCTCTCTTCTCGACGAGGCGGTCCGTATGTTCGGTTCTGTCCCGGTTTTCGAGCTGGTGGCTCTGGATATCTAGTCTTTAGCTCGTTGATCTTTGCGTCCAAAGCCGCCTTCATTTTCACTCCCTGGTTCTCTCCGCCGTACGCGTCCATTCTTGCTGCTATGGCAAGCTTTCCAGCGACGGCTCGAGCGATCTTTCCCCGTAACCATCTCGGTGACGTGTGTATTGGCGCGAATTGGAAGATCACACCATGCTTCGGTGGTCTAGCACCGGTCGTGATCGTTCTGAAGAGAGCCTTCTCAGCCCCTAACACTTGCAGCGTGCTAGCCGGCATCTTTGCAACCCCTTCCAGTCCACCGACTATCGAGATGATCTTCGCAGACAAGACTGCTCCAATGAGGGCAGACATGTTCGGCGCCACTTCGGCCAGGACCTTGTCCGTGTAACCCTCCGCCTTTTCACGCAACTTGTACTGTTGAAGAACACTACTGCAGACCTCCTTGAGCCAGGCCAGATCCGACTCTGGTAGCTCTGCCCCTGCGGATTTCTGTGCCGCTTCGGCTATTCGCTGGGACTTATCGGCCGGAATGCCTTGGTCTATCAATGCCTGTTCTGTGAAGTTGTCTCGGGTTCCAAGATTCTGCACCAAACGAATGTAACTATCATGCTTCTCGACTAACCGGTCCAATTCTGGAAAATGCAGCCCGTACCATTCTCTGATTCTTCCCGCCAATAGATTGAGCACCTTATCCAGGTCCTCGATGGTCCTGACCGTCTGGACGGCGAAGAGGTCTCGTCTGGTCGCGGCTTCTCCGATCGCAGTCTTGGCTAGTTCGAGCGATACGTCCCTGACTAGCTTCTCATAATCATCCTTGGACTCAATCAGCTGAAGTCGCACTAGCATGCCCGAGAGCCTGGTTCTGTACCGGTTGATGGCCGGGTCCGACTCGTTGAGCTCTACCTTGCTGAGACCGCCTATCGTCATAGCTAGGTCAGCAGTAGCTTGGTTGTCGACAGTTATTCGTTCGATGTCGAGGCTGGCGACTCGTTTTGTGAAATCCTCGTATTCCGCTGGTAGAACGCCCTTACGTATCTCAACGAATACTAGGGCTGCGTCCTTCGGGTTTCGCGGGAAGAGCGCCTTTTCCACGATCTTCCCAGTCTTGTCGATAAGGAAGAGACCCACTGGTGACTCGATAAGGTAGGCCTTCAATCACTGGTCCTCCTGGCTTTCGACCAGAGCGAAGAGGCTAAACGATGATGTGTACACAGGTACTTGTTGCATTGGAACCGGACCTGAGCGTAGAGTTTGCTGGTATAAAGCTCCCTAATCCAACAATCCTGGCCAGTGGCATCCTAGGCGTTTCTAGCGAGATAATGATCCGAGCCGGCGGAGCAGGCGCAGGGGCTGTCATTACAAAGTCGTTCAATCGGAAAGGCAGAGAAGGCTACCGCAA
>VBBA01000284.1 GCA_005888675.1 Candidatus Bathyarchaeota archaeon
GGGGTCGGCATTTGTCCTACGAGGTCGCTCATTTCAAATCTCGATCCAAGCAGAATTGACGAAGGTATCTTCACTTTGGCCCTTTTGAGTTCTTGAAGGGCCAAGAACTTGTTCCTAGCAAGGAATAGTCCTCTCCTAGAGAGCGTGGTGGGTATGTTAATGATGTCGAGGTGATTGAGCAAGAGGACTCCGAACTCTGTTAGGCTTCGACCGATCCTTGGGATGAAAATGTCGAACTCGGACAATTGGACGTCATGATAGGCGGCTGCCGCTCTGGTTTCGTCAACCATTAGTTGAATCTCATCTGTCTTCAGATGTTGAGCGTCGATACCACGATTTCGTGCAGCCCGTATGATCCGTTTCGTTCCCCAGTAGGTTGCCTTCCTAGATATTACTCCCAGCCGCAATTATTGTCGGATTGTGTCTGTGGAGAGTGTGCAGATAAAGGATGGATTTTCCGGTTGAGCGGGCCCGGTGGGATTCGAACCCACGACTTCTGGCTGTCCCCTCTATCCTGTTAGAGGGCCAGCGCTCTATCCAGGCTGAGCTACGGACCCAATATGCTCTTGAGGGGACGGGACTGAGTTGGTAAAATGCCTTGTTAACGGAGAAGTTAGTTGGAACTGTGAGAAGAGAAGAAAAACGGGAGTTTGGGAGTTTGCGGGTTTCTCGGCGTTGTTGGCTAGTCTACTTCTTCGACTCTAACCGTTTGAGGCTAGTCCAGGCCATGAACAGTATACCGGTTGAAACCACTAGGACTGCGAACGTTGCTGTTGGGATTATCTGTGTCATGAAGCTGGGTGCTTCGTATGTTGGAATGGCCATTGAGATGCTGAAGCTTGTGGTCTCGTACCGCAGACCGTTAGTATTCGTTCCTAGTAATACGCATCCAGCGTAGATGCCGTATCTCGTGCTTGTGTTGCCTCCTGGACAGCTGCTGCCGCCAATGAATGAGCCGTACCACGATGGAATGGTGAACTGAACGTTGTAGAGGTAGATGTTGCCGCCGCCTGGGGAGCCGCTGGTTGTCAAGACTTGGTATGGTGAAAGGTTGAATGAGACATTCCCGCCGGCGGCCCATTTACCGTCAACGTAGCCTGCCCATGGGAAGTAGATTGTAATGTTCCGAATCTCCAGTGTCTGGGTTGGGCTTTGGTTGACAACGGTAATGTAGAATGTGCCTGCACCGCCTGGTGTGTAAGATGCTTGATCAGTGCGGGTGGTTATGGCTTGTGCGTGCGCTGGCTGAGCGATGACTACTGCCATGACTGCCAATATCGTCGCAGTGACTGCTAGCTTATTCTTCAGATTCATAGCATCGCATGTCGCGGACCCGGTAGTATAGGTCTCATGTTACCCGATTTTCAAAGCATAAGGAATCAGGTGGAGATTCTCCAGTGATATCGAA
>VBBA01000285.1 GCA_005888675.1 Candidatus Bathyarchaeota archaeon
CCTGCCCGGCCCAGTCCAACTATACTATCCAGTCTATGAGCCGACTCTAAGGTCGATTCGATATCAGTAGTTGTAGCCGCCGCCGGCATTGTAAGGCGCGACCATATCTCCGGATGTAACGTACGGATCTGTGTCTCGTATTATCGATCCGTCGGTGTCGCAGAAGTAGACGCCCTTCATTCTTCTGATGTGTCTCATTGGACGGGCACATCTGGGACACTTGATTTCTGCCATAACTAATCAAAACTTAGTCGGAAAGTTGAAAATAGATTTCTGCCTAGTAGGTTATACTATTCGGACTCGGTTGACTTTCTTGTTCTGCCAAGAATAACGTCGCATCGTTGTCTGGGCTCCAAAGCCGCACGCAGCACATCTCTTCTTTCTGACATGGTAAGAATGTCGGCCGCATCTGCGGCATCTGATGTGGGTCGGCTTGCCGCCTGCCTTTCCGAACGAAGTTGTACCCTTGGTCATGTCTTAGGTCCCGAGTGAACGGCGATGAACTTTGAAGAGATAAACGTTCCACCGTTAGGACGATTGGTCTCGCTCAGACTCCGGATGGTTTCCAGCCTATCTCTCGGTCCAGTTGCATAAGAACCGATTCTACCTCTTCCAGTGATTTGTCCGATTCCTCTTCTGTTGGGATGTCAAAGAGCTTCTTCGGAGCGGCCTCGCCTGTCGATTTTTCAAATATAGTGGCCCACTCTTTCGGGATACTATCATCAGGAACTTTTCCGACAAGGGACGCGAAGGCGAGTGTCCAGACGCGTGGCACATTGGCGAGGGTGTATCCTCCGCCTCCTAATAGAAGGAGTCGGCCGTGGCAGAGTTCGTGTGCAAGCTCGTGCATTGTGCCTACGACTTCTTGGTAAGTATGGGTTGTAAGTCGCAGATGTGCTAGTAGATCGCCGTCGTGTCCATCCGCGCCGCACTGGACAAGTATTGCTTCTGGGTGATGTTTCCTCACCAAGGGTGGGACGATGCTCTCGAAGCCCTCGAGGAATGCTTCGTCGCCACTACCTGGAAGGAGTGGAATGTTAACCTTCATTCCCTTGGCCGGTCCAGATCCAGTTTCGTCCGGGTAGCCAGTGCCTGGGAAAATGTAACGTCCATTCTCATGAAAATCAATGTCCAAGACTGCCGGGTCGTCATAGAACCCGTACATTACACCGTCCCCGTGATGAGCGTCGATATCCAAGTATACTAGTCGTTTCAGAT
>VBBA01000286.1 GCA_005888675.1 Candidatus Bathyarchaeota archaeon
GGCCTGGAAGACACGTCGAACACTGCCGAAATGTGTGAGCAACTGCGCCGCAAGTTTCGGGCCGACTCCGGGCAATGCGCTTACAATCGAGACTTGGACACGATCCAATTCTCCGGACCTTGGTTTTCGAACAATCAATGGAGGAGCACCTCGTTCTCCCTTCTTCCTCTCCTTCTCCCCTCTTTTGCCAATGGTGTGAATTAGCTGGGCAGTTTGTTTCGTGTCCGGAGTGAAAAAGCACTTCATTTCATAGTCTAGTACCGCGGAAGCGACGCCTCCCCAGAACCATTGTGGGTTCTTCAATTCCTCAAGCCTTTGATTAATGTCTCCCTCGACAATCAAGAGAACATTGTCATAGGATTTACTGAGTCTGTAAGCTTGGTCGAAAAGTCTCCCGTCGAAGACAGAGCCTATGAAGTCCCGCACGGACTTCCTCTCCACCGAGTAGTCACCGGTGAGGTAGTCAGCGACGTCGAGGACTCGATACTCGACCCTTGCGCCTAAAGATTTGAGTTCTTCAGGAATCCCTGAAGCCCGCTCCCGCTCGTCTGCCATTACAAGCAATTGTCTGTCTCACAATCTGACCTTGTCTACGTACACCTAAAGAATTTCCGCCTTCCACTTCCTAGAAGGGCAAGCGCAATACTGGGTGAATGACAAAGATCCACATCGAAACCGCAAGCACTGTACTCGAACCAAGAACAAGCAGGTAATCCGACGCTTTGAACCTCAACTCGTACAATGACGTCCTATCCTCCCGTCCAGGGAAGCCCCTTGCCTCTAAAGCTTCAGCTAGCTCAAGGCTTCTCCGGATCGCAACTAGTAGCAACGGGATTAAGATGGGAACATAATTCCGAATGCGTCGGAGAATGTTGCCCTTGTCCAACTCCAGTCCCCTGCTACGTTGAGCATCAATCACAGTTTGAGCGTCTACAGCAAGAGTTGGCACCAATCGTACTGCGGTGGTAAATGTGAACGATAAAGCGTTAGGGAAGCCAAGCCAACGACGCGATAACCATCTAACTAGACCAACCCGATCTAGGGCCAAGCCGAGGTCATCGGGTGATGTGGTCATGAAGAATAGGCTGAAGGTGGTCAAGAGCACCAGGAACCTTACCGTCAAGGCCAGGGCTGGCAAGACTCCTGAACCAGTCAAGAGATTTGCAAAGAAGATAATTCCGGCCAATAATGCTCCTGCTCGAATCGAATAGACCCATCTCCTCAGTACGCCGGCGGCAAGTAGGAAAGGCACATGCACGATCAATAATCCAAGTAAGACGTACAGGTTCGTGAATAGCAATGAGACGACGAAGACGGTTGTGATGAAGAGTGCTTTGGCCCTAGGATCAAGATTATGGACGATGGTCTTCCGCCCATAGAACTTGAAGCCCTCCAAGGACCTCAGAGTGACGAAGGATCTAGACATGCACACTGACCTCCCTCAACCGATCTTCCAACAATTGCTTTGCACGGTGCACATCCACCACGTCTCGAGGGAACCCAAATCTCGATAGTTGATCAAACAGTTTTGCAATCTGAGGCTTGACAAGCGAAGCACTCGCGACCTTATCGGCGTCTGATAAGACCCGATCAGCTGGCCCTTCACCAACAACACGGCCTTTCGACAACAATACAACCCGAGGCTTGGCCTCGGCGACAAACTCGACGTCATGCGTAATGATAATGACAGCCTTGCCCTGACTGTTCAATTGGACGATGAAATTCCTCAACCGCTCCTTCTGCAAATAGTCCTGCCCAATCGTAGGCTCATCCAAGATCAAATACTCTGGCTCCCATGCCAATACAGCTGCGAGTGCGACCCGTTTTCGCTCTCCACCGCTCAACAGGAACGGAGAAACATCCGCATACCTTGTGAGATCCAACGAGCCAAGAGTCTTCTCAACCTGATTCTCGATTGTCTTGCCGGCGTAGCCTAAATTGTGAAGAGCGAATGCCACCTCCGCCCTAACGGTCTCGGAGAATAACAGATGATCAGGATTCTGAAACACCAAACCCACCTTCCTAGCCAACCGAGCCACGCTAGTCCTGCGCGTGTCCTCCTCGTCGACCAAGACCCTACCACTACTTGGCCTCAGCAAACCGTTCAGATGCTTGGCAAGAGTAGTCTTCCCAGCACCGTTCTCCCCCATGACGGCAACAAATTCTCCGGGTTCGAATTTGACGCTGACTCCAGACAAGGCTTCTCCCCTGCCAGACGGATACTCGAAAGAAACATCCTCAACCAGTATCAAGTACTCAACTTCCCTCCCAACTTTTCCGCGGCCGCCTCGACGACCTTAGGCGTCTGGCCAGAGACGAGCCCATCACGCTTCAGCATAGCCCACAACTGACTGACCCTTGGCACCCCAACCCCCAACCCGGTCAACTGGTCAAATTGCCCATCCAAAACATCCTGCACGGTGCCGTCTGCCACCACCTTTCCCGAGTCCATCACGATGATTCTGTCTGCGTATCTAGAAACTAGATCTAGTCTATGTTCGACAACGATCACGGTAATTCCGTGCTCCAATCGGAGATCATCCACCGCCTTCATCACCTCCTCAGCTGTAACTGGGTCGAGAAAAGAGGTTGGTTCATCCATGACCACAACCGATGGTTTCATGGCCAAAATGCCGGCAAGCGCCACCCTCTGTTGTTGGCCTCCAGACAATTCATAAGGCGCGAGGTTTTTCAGCTCGGTAGTGCCTGTAATTCCCATAGCCCAGTCGACTCTTTCCCTTATCTCTGACCTTGGTAAGCCCAGGTTCTCGGGGCCAAAGGCGACATCCTTCTCTACGGTCAGAGCGAAGAGTTGGTTCTCGGGGTTCTGGAAGACATAGCCTACTTTACGGGAGACCTCACTAGTTGGCATACTGGTAACGTTACTACCATCAACAAGGATCTCCCCCTCCTGAACTCCCGGGTAGAAGTGTGGGATCAATCCGTTTAGGCATCGGCACAATGTTGTCTTGCCGCAACCGCTTGGTCCTGCCAGTAGTACGAATTCTCCTCTCTCAACACCAAAGTTGACCCCGCGAAGGGCGCGGGCTTCAGCACCCTCGTATTGGAATCCAAGGTTTCGCGCTTCCAAGATCGTCTTTGGAGTTTTAGACGGGTCCATTCTTCTACTCGCTTTTGGGTCGATACTCTAAAACGATTAGATGGCTTAGGTCATATTTTAGGCCTGGACCTTGGCCTTATCCGTCAGGGTCTTCAACAGCCTAATGCAAGTGTCCAGTGCTTCATCGACAGTTCCTTTGACCATCAGTCCCGCGGCGGTTGGATGCCCACCTCCAGACCCTCCCAGCTCCTTGCCCAAGGGTATCGCCACATCGCGAGCTAGATGTATGCCCGTACTACGGTGGAACTTTTGAGTGGATCGCAAATTGACCCTGACTCCCGCCTTCACCTTGCCGCCAACCATAGAGACGTCAGCTCCAAGCGGCAGTAAGGCTCTGGCAGCTGATGATTGATAGGAACCAACTTCCGTGGAGACAAGTAACCAGTCACCGGCTATCTCAACCTTCAATCGCTGGGCGGCCTTCAACCTAGCAATTCGCTCAGAACGTGTGGTCGGAGCAACTAGTAAGATCGGAATCTTCTTCGGGTCTGCGCCCGCCGAGGCTAGTTTTGCTACGTTTTCGAAAGTCCTTTGTGTTGCTAAAGTGAAATACCGAGTCTCGACAAAAATTGCTGCGAGCAGAGCCTCAGCGAGCTTCTCTTCAACGCTCACTCCCGCGATTTCGTACAACTGCGCAACAATTTCGGCGGTGGAGGATGACGTGGAATCTATGATCTCCACTGATATGCGCCCTTTCATTTCTGGGTGTTCGTGATGATGATCCACGACCACCAACGGTGTGGAGGATTCGATGATTTCTCTCGAAAGTTCAGCTCCTAGCTGGCCTAGGTTGTTGGTGTCGACGAGCACTGCCACCCCAATTTTGTTCAGCGGCTTCTTTTCAGGAATAGCCAACCCAAGGTTTCGAATTAGATATTTCGTGGGGGCGCTGATGCCACCAGGACTAGCAATACGGACTTCTGTTCCTGGGGCAGTCTTCTCAATTAGAGACTTAAGGGCGAACGCTGAACACAGAGAGTCTGGATCTGCGTTCTGA
>VBBA01000276.1 GCA_005888675.1 Candidatus Bathyarchaeota archaeon
AACGGTACAACGCCGACCCATGCCATGTAGCCAGGGAAATTCCGGGTAGCATAGCCATAGTAGTCGTATCCTCCGTTGAGGACAATGAAATTCTCGATACTCGTCGACCACAGCGTCGCTCCCGTCAATAGGAGCAAGCTAACTCTTGTCCCGTAGCGTTGCATCGTAGCATACAAAGCTCCACCGAATATCCCATAGAAGCAAACCTCCACAATCAAAGGGTAAACGGGAGAGAGAATCATTCTTCCACCAGAGTAATCATCCAATGACCGCCGTCGATATCATTATTCCCTGCGGAGTAATCTCATAGTAATAGTTCCGGTTCGGTACCGGAAGTTTTCCAATCTTTGCGAGTCTCATTATTCCCGCCCTCGACGATCCACCCGGCGGGCTACCTTGAAGTTCAATGATCACATCTGCAAAACTGATCATCGCATTCTCCGTCAATTCCTCCAACACGTTCGTGTGCATCGTTGCCAACCCGATCGCTTTGGCAAACCTCGTAGCATACTTCAAGACTTGACCAAACTGGAAGACCTTCTTTGACTCTACAAGAAGAAACATTGGCGTGATCGAGTCCATTATGACCAATTGCTTCTTGCCCAAATGTTTCAGCGTGAAGCTTCGGCCCTGAGCGATCAAGTCCGAAAATTTGAAGTTGGTCTCGGCGATCTTCTCAGGCTCCTCGGTCGGTAGACTTTCCGCAAGCCGCTCCACCCCAAGGGCGAACATGTCTACCAAGGCCAATCTGGATTCCTCAATGGCTTTATCGACTCCTTGCCCCAGTGCAGACAAGCTCTCCTTGCACTCGTCTGCCGACTCGTCTATTGCATAGTATAGTACCCGGAAGTCGCGTTGAAGCAGGTTAACCGCAATCTGCTTGGCCATCCAAGACTTGCCGGAATTGATTCTTCCGATTATGCCTACGGCTGAGGGACGCGGTAAGCCGCCCATCAGAATCTCATCTAGAACCTTGATTCCCGTAGGCTCCAAACGCTAGTGCCAACTCGGAATTTTGCCCCCGGACCGATTTAAGCAGATTGTACCCAGACCCGCGGTTAGACGCAACTGAACGAGCACTCAAGCACTCGAAAGCTTCGGTCGTCGCGAGTTCAAGATCCGTTTCTGGGTCCACGTCTCTTCACTGCCACGAGGGCCAACACAAGCAGTCCAACAGTTATTCCACCGATTGCCAGGTACAGGATCGGGATGAGAACGATTGGTGATTCAGCTCCTGAGGACACAACCGTAACTGTTTGGGAGAATGTCGCGGTTGCCCCTACCGTATCAGTAACTGTCAATGTTGTGATGAAGTTGTTCGCCGACTGATAGGCATGGGCAATGCTAGAACCAGTCCCTGTATTGCCGTCTCCAAAATTCCAATTGTAGAAATATGGAGGCGTCCCGCCATTGGCCGTCGCAGTGAAAGTAATGCCCTGCGCCGTCCGGACGTTATTTCCGCTCATGCTGAAACTGGCTTGGAGAGCAGACTGTTGGGGGCTCGTAAAGAATTCCGTCATGGCAGTTGCACTTGCATCGTTTGTTGTCAAGGTTGGAAGGTTCCAAGCCGATTCTATTGTGCGAGGGACGGAGTAGTGAGTGTAGGCGACAGATGATTGATAACTTCGCTTTACGACTGGCCCTGCCCAGACGGTGTAGACAAGATCTGTGGGTGATGTGGCTGTGCCTTCATCGAATGTTATCAGCAACGCGGCCTTTTGCGTCTGGAAGATGTTGCTCTGGAGGATTTTTGGAACAACCTGTGACAAATAGTTGTCGCC
>VBBA01000274.1 GCA_005888675.1 Candidatus Bathyarchaeota archaeon
CCCAGGCGGTTGCTATCCTCCTCCTAGGAATCGCGGTCGTCGCGGTCAACGACATATCGATTGGCAATACCGGAAACGTGAACTCTGGCGGAGCCATCACGGAGAACGAAGACCCGGGGCTTACAGTCAGCAGTTGTCCTACATCTGCGACTGCCTATACAACAACACCTACCCCTTTGACGTGGTCTGTCAACGCTGGGACCTCGACCAGTCGTGTGATATGCTTGTTGAATAGTGGTACTGGTAATACAGCCCCAACAATTGCGCTGTCAGTAGCACTGCCTCCAGGAGTCACCTTATCCGTGACACCCTTCGGTTCGGCACAATTTACAGTCACAACAAGTCCGCAATCACTCCCAGTAGTGAACCCGAGCAGCACTATCGCGCTTACGCTAACGCTCGCGGCAAGTGCAAGTGCGACTACAGGACCGCTCTCCTTCAACCTCATAATAGTTGGTTGAGGAGAGCCAACGCGATTCCCAGCCTCTGGGAATCTGTAAGACCAGAGCGCAATTCGTTTCCCTAGAAGAACCCCTAGTCGCTT
>VBBA01000277.1 GCA_005888675.1 Candidatus Bathyarchaeota archaeon
CTGTTGACGCAGTAGCAGGTACGATCCTGTTGCATCTGGCTTGGTTAGTCACAATGTCGTTGTAGTAGACGAACGGGTCATGTCTGACCACATAATTGCTAGAGTCTCGATTGTAGCAATTGCTTGGCATACTCTCCATGTAGCCCTTCCATGTCAGACCTGCAGATTCTATCCTGTCAATAATATTCTGTGAGTTCCAAGCTGTCGCGGTGCAGGTGTTCGAGTTTGGAGCGCCATCGTACCCTCCGCATCCAA
>VBBA01000275.1 GCA_005888675.1 Candidatus Bathyarchaeota archaeon
TAGTAATGGAACCATGACAATTCCGGCATAGGCCAGACTCTGCAAGCTACCTGAAAGACCTGCAAAGCCCCCCGAAATTGACGTCATAACCAGTAGAACAAGAATGAGGCTTAGGATAGTGATTGAAGTCCAAACCAGGCCTTTCTTTTCCGCTAATTCATGCATTCTTAGGACCACCATCCGAAGGGGGCTGGGAATACATTCCGGTATGGACCAGGTAGATTCGAGTAAGGAGCCAGCAACATCATCACTGCAAGCGTTCCGAGAAGGACAATCGGAGCTAGAAAGAGCAGCCTCTTAAGAAATGGTGTCAACATTTTCTGCCATTCAACCTTCCTAATTTCCAACAGAGGCTTCCTTGTCAACGGCTTATTGACTACCATGGTGTCGAACGCGAACACGAAGAAATAGACAATCGCAAACCATCCTACCCAATTAGTCAGAGGGACACCGAGCACATAGACCGAGGGATGCGTCCATCTCCATAGACCAGTCGAGACAGCGATCGGGTCCAGAAGAAGGTCAATATTCAAACTGATCGAGGCTGCGAGGAGACTTCTCAAGTATGGACTTCGACCAGGAAGCAAGACATCCGTGAGTATGTAGGATAAGGCAGTCATG
>VBBA01000278.1 GCA_005888675.1 Candidatus Bathyarchaeota archaeon
TTCATCACGGACTGGAAAGAGTACGGTGAAAACTGGGAAGAATGGCTACCAATCATCATCGACTCCCGTCGACTATTCGGCAAACTCATCGGCGCAGAAACCGATGAGATCGCAAACATTCCCAACGTCACAACCGCCCTAGTCGCACTCTCAAGCAGCATCAAGTACAAGAAAGATGGAAACATCGTCATAAGCAGCCTCAACTTTCCCACCAACATCTACAACTGGCACCTCCAACAATCTCGTGGACGAGCACACGAAGTACGACTACTCAAGCCAAACAGCAACGGCATCATACCCCTAGAAGACTGGGAAAAAGCAATCGACGACAAGACGAGCCTCGTCAGCGTCGACTATGTCAGCTGGATGAACGGCTGCAGAGAAAAAATCCCGGAGATCGCAAAGATAGCTCACGAGCACAATAGCTTCATGATCGCAGACGCTTTCCATGGGCTCGGAGTCTTTCCAATAAACGCAAAGGACGATGGAGTAGATGCCTTAGTATGCGGAACCTACAAGTGGCTTCAGGCACCGCATGGCACAGCCTTCCTCTACACACACCATGACCGGATCAAAGAACTCGACCCCAACTATACAGGCTGGCACGGAGTACAGGACAGCGTCATCACTAGATACACTAAGGAACAGGACATGTTTGGAACACCATTCGACATTGAAAAGACAGTCCCGGCAGATTCAGCTACACGTTTCGAATGGGGAACCTGGGGAGTGATGAGCGTCATCGGGGCCAGAGCGGCTCTGGAATGGGCATTGAAAGACGACATGAGAAACCGATACCATCACGTGCTCAAAATGACAGGCAGACTGATTGAAGGCTTGAAGAAGAAGGGACGACAGATTCTGTCACCACTCCAGACCGATCGCCGAAGCGGCATCCTCGTCTTTGAAGACCCCGACCCGGCAAGCACCTATAACAAGCTCAAGTCCGAGAACATAGTGGTCGCAAGTAGAGTCAAGTCTATACGGGCGTCGCCCCATTATTACAACTCAGAAGACGAGATCGACCGTCTCCTCATGGCACTGTGAATCAGAAACAATTGCGGCTAATACTCCTAAACAATTACAGCAGCTCGGAAAAGACTGAGGTCACTCTCCAGAGCCTCGAAAAATCCACAGGCCAAAAGATCGAACTGGTGGATTACAGAACTCCTAGTTTGTACGAGAAGATAATGGACAAGTCTCCGGACCTCTTGTTCCTAAGCGGATCCTCACATATGCTTACAAGGCCTGAGAACCAGAGAAACTTCGAGCCAGAGACTCGAATAATCAAGGACGCTGAATTTCCCATACTCGGAATATGCTATGGTCACCAGTTGATCGGTAAAACCTTCGGAGCACGATTATCCGATCTGGGACGAATGTGCAGAGGGTTCGAAAGGGTAAAGGTCCTAGGGACTCATCCACTCTTCGATGATCTCCCATATGAAATCAGAGTGCCAGAGTCTCATCGGCAGGCCTTAGCGAGTGTTCCGACGGGATTCGAATGTCTCGGTGAATCAGCCTCTTCCAAGGTTGAGATCATGGTTCACAAGTCTCGTCCTGTGTACGGTTTCCAATTCCATCCGGAAAGAGCTGATGAAGATCATCCTGACGGACGGGTCCTGATCCAGAACGTTCTCAAACTGGCTTTGGAAGCTTAGTCTATCTTCAAACGGCCTTGTCCAGTACCATGGCCAGGAAGACTATTGCGAGATACGGGCTTGAAACCTTGAACGCGGTCCAAGCCCGGCTCTTGGAAGGATCGAAGGCCAGCTTCAAGTCCACGATCAAGAGCCACAAGCCGAATCCGCCTGCTATCAAAAGATACACTAGCCCGAAGACACCAAGTGGAAAGAAGGCTAACGACAATGGCACAAGCAATAAAGTATTGACAGCGATGTACTGTGCCGCCTTCTTCTCACCCACGACAACCGGAAGCATTGGAATCCCGGCCTCGGAATAATCATCGACCGCCCGCATTGCGAGCCCCCAAAAATGGCTCGGCGTCCAGACAAAAACCAGTAAGGCCATCAGCCAGGCTGCTAGACCCACCTGTCCAGTTGCCGCAGCCCAACCCGCAAGAGGTGCACAGCTACCTGCAGAACCCCCTAGAACAATGTTCAGAGTAGTTCTCCGCTTCAGCCATTCAGTGTAGAAGATTACATAGATGAAGGCACCAAGAAGAATGAAAACCGTCGCGAGAAGAGGCAGGAAGTATAACGAAGTCAAGGCACCCCCACCAATCAACAATAGCCCAAATTCAAGACCTCGACCAGGTTCAACAACGCCCTTTGGGATAGGCCTCGACCTCGTCCTACCCATCCGACCATCCAGATCACGATCCAAGTAGCAATTCAAAGCAGCCGCCCCTCCAGACGCAAGGCTGCCAGCCAAGAGCAACCCAAACATCTTGACAAGACCTAACGAAGGGCCAGAAGCGACTACAAATGCCGCAACAGCCGTCAGGTCGAGTAGGAGCATGATCCTAGGTTTGATCAAACTGAAATAGGCCTGAAAACTAGTACGGGCCAATACTCGACAGGGCAACTGGCGAAAGGGGACGGGAATAAGAGTTTGTCTTTTTCTCGGCCCATAGAGGGACACGCCGAAATCCCGTCCCCTGTGGACAAGTCCACACTAGGTCTGAAACGGAGATATCCCTTCTAGAGTTATACACGCCTCTAATATTAGCCTCGAATTTCTAGCCATCTCATGGCCCAGGTCTTGAGAAGCAATTATCTTCTCATCCTGGGCTGCATAGGCGCTAGCCTATGGACTTGGTCACTGTTACCCAACAGTCCTAGCTTCGTTGAACAGAACCTGGTCTTCAGCTATAACAATCTACAAGCAGGCAGGCTGTGGACACTCGTCACCGCCCTATTCGTCCACGGAAGTCCGATTCATCTGCTCGGGAACATGATCTTCCTATTCGTCTTTGGCAACACCCTCGAAAAAACAATCGGCTCGCATGCTCACATGGTCGTCTTCTTCACAGGAGGACTAACAGCATTCCTATTGAGCATACCCTTCTTCCCAGCCGACACCGGAATG
>VBBA01000279.1 GCA_005888675.1 Candidatus Bathyarchaeota archaeon
GCCAGGGAGTGAGGATTCATACTTCCTGCCTTTCAGGTTGGGCAATTGAATCATATCCTCAACCTTCTCCTCTCGTCCCCTATTTCTGAGATAAGGAAGATCGAGTCGTTTCCTGAAGACATTGATTAGGGCAAGAGCTTGCTCTCCGTCGCGTTCGCTCTTCCAGAACTTCGCCGCGATAAGTCTGTCAATGATGAGGTCCTCTGGACCAACTACTCTGACTTTGAATGGGCCGACGTCTATGGTGGTGATCTTCTCACTTCGACTTGGGTACGAGCCGACGATCTGGACAGCTAGACCAAGTTTGCGGTTGAGCCAGATCATTCCTTCTCTCTTGAAACCAAGCCGAGCCAGGATCACCTCGGTTTCATTCCTGTCGGTGGTTGTAATGTCGATGTCTCCCGTGGTGAACTGTCCTGCGGTATATGTCTCGACGGCTTGTCCACCTACAAGATAGACGTAGACTTGTTTTTGATCGAGTTTTTTTGTGATAAATCCGACGAGAAGCATCTTCCTTCTCAACTCGTTCGGCTCCTTCTTGAGTTGCGAGACAAAATCTCTCGTCCGAAGGGAGGGCGAAATGAGCTTTGTTGAAGTCTTTCTTCTCGATGTCATCGCATGCGATACTCTCGGTCTCCGATCTCTTCGAACATTTCGTTGAACCTTCGGGCAGCGAGTGTTGCGAGGGCAGATTGTTCCCCTTTGACTCTAGGCCTGCGGCCTTGTGTGCGAGAACCCGGTTGCCTCGTCCTGATGAAGACAGGATATTGTGCGCGCTTTGCTTCGGATAGTTCTTCGAAGGTTAGTGGAATACGAGCTATTTTTTCATTGATCTTGTCCCAGTCCACCTGAAACATCTTGTCAACCTTTTGCTTGGTGTCGGAGGGGACGCCGTAGATCAGTTTTGAGATTGGACCAAGATAACAGAGCGTCTTCTGCCTTACTCGATCGCCAATCCTCCTACCTTCAACAAGGTAGAGGTATCTCTTCGATCGGATTTTCTTAACTCTCACGAACATGAAACTCAAGCAGTAGAGAGGATGTTGTGCCTAAATATATGTACGTTGTGCCTAACCCAGAGGTGTTTCTTGGATGTTGCTCTCTTTGAGGAGCTGGTTAGTTAGCATTTCGAGTTCTTTACCTTCATTCGATGGGACCGGCTGGAGGTTAGGAGCAAAATACAAATGTACATTGTGTGACACTAAGTTATACTGTTGGTATCACTTCACTGCGGCGGAAAAGTAGCCTATCTGATACTTGGAACTACGGTTAAGCTGTTGGCATTCTCATAGCCATTTTGTTCTGACTCGGAGTGTTTTGAAATGCGGGTCGTCGGTTATGACATAGTCTGCCTCGCCTGTTTGAACCGGTGACGCAATCAATGCGTCCGCAATAGGGACATCGCCATGCCTGAGAAGCAATCCGCCAGCTGCTAACGCCATTTCTTCGGTTATTGGCAATACGTGCATTCCTCTGTCTTTGAGCCGGTTGAGTCTCAGTCGCGCGGCTTCGGCTCCAAGGCGTGCCCCAGAGATCTTTAGAAATTCCGTCAAGACAATGGAGGGCGCTAGCAGGCCGTTGAGAAGTTCCTTTGCCATCATGGTTTCTATGCGGGACTTGTCTTCAAGAGTGGAGAATTCGAAGACTAGGAGAAACCGAGTGTCAGCGACACCCGTCAACGCCACTTTTTCCTCAATGCGTCGAGCTCTCGGATTATCTTCCGCTGTTCTTCTTCACTAACAATTTTTCCCACCCTCAGCGGTGCTAGGGGCTTGAGAAGTATTCCTTCTTTGTGTTGCTCTACTTCCAGTAGAGAACCCTCTTCTATCTTCAATCTGTGCCTTAGCTCGACCGGAATCGTGACCTGGCCCTTGCGTTTGACCTTGACATTGGACAACTCGAGTCAAGTTGTACCTATCAAAAGTACAACTTAAACCTGCTGATAGGCAGGCAACCGTGTAGGAGGACGGAGAGGGTTCTAGGGCGGCCTCGATAGGCAAAAAATAGAGATCGACGACTTCCTCCCAGGATAATCGCTTCGTTGCGGGGATTGTGGCCTTAACGTTTTGGCCTTTGACTATCGTTTCACTCCAGCGAGAATCATCTCGTACAATTGGTTTCTGATCTTGTCAGAATAGTGAGAGTATTCAAGCTCGAGGATGACGTAGCCCTTCTTTCGCAGAAGAGATCTGACTTCTTCATCCTTAACGGATCGGCTCAATTGCCTGTGTGGTGGACCGTCGACAAAGACTAGGGTTGGACGAGGCACTGTTGGAAAGTAAAAGTCCGCGATTGTAACAGGTATCTCGACCTGTGTCTGATGCCTGATACCATCCTCCACCAGTTTCTGTTGCAGCATAATCTCCATCTTTGAGATATGGACGTTGAGATGATCGCGCCAAGCCAACTGTGGAAATTATTTATCCTCGATTCTGTGCAAGGTGTTGAACTGGGCTACGACGTCCGATCTGCTCGAATGCGGATCTGGCTTCTCTTCCGGACAACCTCTTCCAGTGCTGAGGCAAGGTCTTCGTCAGGAGCTATCGAGTCAAGGTATCGTTCGAGTTCGGCCATACTCGACTCTTTGTTCTTCGGGCTCATTTGTGGCTATTCGGACTCTTTGGTTTTCTGTAGAGGTATGTGTCGATTTCTTCCTCGGTCGTCTTGACTCCCCAATCCGTCGACAAACTCAGAAGCTTGTCGAACTCGTTGTCCGATAACGGCCGCCATTTTCCAGAATCTAACATGAAGAAAATCTTCTCCTTCTTTGGTCAACAGAGTACGGAGGGAGTCCTATGAGTATCTTTTCTAGGGCAAGAGGGTCGGAAACCATTTTTCAACTGTCGAAGCATCGACAATTACCTTCTTCTTTCTCTCCAGTACCTGATCGTCTTGGTAGTGTCCCAGTCTTTGGGAGCCTTCCGTTGCAGATTTGTGGTGACGTCCGGAAACCGGTTGAAGCCTGCTTCTGTGAAATGCCAGTCAAACGCGAAGGCCTCATTGATCTCCATGCGATGCATCACTTCAAAGCTGGTGCAGTCCGTGAAGCT
>VBBA01000280.1:0-2764 GCA_005888675.1 Candidatus Bathyarchaeota archaeon
AAGAATTACGGTAGAGTCAGAATTTTCAGACTCCACATGGAAACAGAACGAATGAAGAGACTACGCGATCTCATCATAGAATGGGACCAAGGCGGAATTGAGCCTTAGGTTGAACTCTCGTGGCTTTACGGATTCCCTGACTTAAGCCAATCTTCAAGCACTCTACGTTGACTCTCTTGACTGTTCAGGATGTCTTTCAACGCGGGATTCAAACGAAGCAGCAACTCGATCAACTCGGTGGAAAACGAAACGATTGCATGCACCCAATCGCTCACGGTGATCATGCCGAGCATGGCTGATTTTAGAACTAACCCAGAACTGTCCACGGGGCCCAACTTCGGATTCACTTCAAGCTGAAGACCGAGGTTCATGCCCTCGCGTTTTACTCTCAGGCCAAACCCCGTGCCTAGAAACGAGTACGTGTACTCGCTAGTCGCCGCTTTAGCAAGGTCGTCTAGCATTCCTTTAGTTATGCGAAGGGCCGATTCCATGAAGTGCATGACGACTACTCTCTTGATCCCGTCAAGGCCAATGTCCTTCAGTACATCCCTTCCCTGTATCTCAAGCTTCAATGTCGGTTCGAATATGTCATACGCGTACTCCGAGAGAATTTCCTTTTCAATCACTTCCGAAAGTATAATGCGTGTGGTCAGTCTTTTTTCTCCTACGTCAACAAGACCGAAGAACGCCACTACTCCAAAGTAGCTAAGTGTCCAGAAAAATGAGGGAGCTGATTACTTGCGCAGCATTCTGACAAAAACAACAAGTCGTGGCGGTTAGCTGGAAACTATCGTCGAACGGTAGCCGTTCTCGTATGATAGTAGGCGAGCACAACTGAGGTTACCGTAGCTATCACCATCAGTAGAAGCCCGAGTGAAATGTGCTGGATGTGTGAAAGGCCGAGTCCGAAGCCTGAATCTACGTGGGTCGAGTGCGGCTCAGCAAGATAAAAGGTCCCTATGCCATAGATTATTCCAACAATCAGTATCTGCCGTATCCTGCTCCCTGCACGTGCAGCAGCAAATAACGCTAAGACAAATCCGAGAGCTGTTATAGTATCTGCGAAGGGTGTTACGACTAGGGCTCCCTGAACCTGGTTACCGACTCCTCCCAGAGCAAAACCGACAAAGAACAGGATAAGACCAAGAACTGCAAGCCTACGGGGAGATCCGAAACTCATACCCTTGCCCATTGACGAGGATGACTGCATAGTCCTTCTCACGTCACGTTCGGCCATGTGGTCTTATGCTTTTGCCACCCGAGCACGAGGAGATTAACAGCGCGCATCATTAACCTTGATTCAGGGCCAGCGGATCCAATTAACCTCTGACAGCCGCTCAAGCTTAATCGGCAGTGATGATTCCTGAAAGCCACCGGGAAAGGAGACCTCTCACACGACGCAGTCGGATAGGCAATCTAACCAGGACCCACCACTCCCAGCCGTCAATTTCGAGAAAGACAAAGTGGGTATGTTCTGGGAGTACAAGAGAGGCACCCTCTTCACATTTCTGGGATTCGCCGTCTCCGCCTTCTTCGCCGTAGTCTTCAATGCAGACAGATTCTCTCCTGGACCGTGGGCTCTACTTGTAGTAGGGATCGCGATCGCGCTTTTGATCCTTCTTGTACTCGACATATGGAGGAGACTCCAACTCTTGGCTGGCCAGGTCACCGGATACATGACACAGGTAGAGAACGGAGTCAAGCTCGGACGCTTCGATCAAATGATCGGCTTACCAGACGTACCAAGACGAGCCGAGAAACTCATCACTGCACCTTCACGCGGCACACTTGAAGTCAAGCAGAAGCTCTACTCTTTGGTAAACTCAACAAGAACCTCGCTAAGATCACTACCATCCATCGAAGACATCTCCTTTGAAGGAGTTGAGAGACTCGGCCAGAACACTATCCTCATCCATGTAAAGAATCCGGGACAGAAAGAAGTTAGAATAAATAGATACTCGATAAACAAAGGCGAACCAATACCACTCGCCCCTCCCACAGTTATACCTCCAAAGTCGGCGGGAACGGTCACTATGTCTAAAGACTTGAACTCGCAAACAGCTTTTGTGGCCGGAGAGAGCTACACTGTTACAGTGTGGACTGAGCGAGGATGGTCGTTCTCAATCACCTTCAAGTGCCCTGATTGAACATAGAAGGATGATCTTGCCACGGGGACGATACTAACCTACACGGTTGAGGGGGCCGTCACAGGTTTCCTCGTTGGGGTTGCAGTTGGCGTGTTCTATTCGGTCCGTACGTTTGGGGTCCTCGATTCTCTCGGGATCATAGAATTATTCTTCGGAGTCCTCATTGGACTGATTGGGCTGATCCTGGGGGCCGTAGTAGGCATCATCAAGAGATTCAAACAAAGAGGAGAGAAGGCGGATGATGGATCAGCGACAAGCGCAGGCAGCTTTTCGTGCCAAGCCTGCTCTGCCTCACTTCCCCAGCTTCGATTCATTTCGTACTAAGACCAAGTGCAAAGTATACTTTGAGTAACCGAAAATAGACATTCCAGTGTTACGACTCAGGCTTAAACATTAGACAATCCTGGGACGCCTGTTCTCAAGGAGAGGTCACTTGACTAGATACGATCTTGTCATCCTTGGACATGGCTCAGCCGCGTTCGCGGCCGCGATTAAGGCGAACGACCTCGGAGTCAAAACCGCGATGGTAGGAGCGAGTCTGACGAAGGGCACACTCGTGGGAGGGACATGCGTCAATGTCGGATGTATCCCAAGCAAGAGACTCATAACAGTAGGCA
>VBBA01000280.1:2922-5143 GCA_005888675.1 Candidatus Bathyarchaeota archaeon
AAGGTTCATAGTCGCGACTGGTGCGCGGGCCAACATTCCTCAGGTGAAGGGAATACAGAACGTCCACTATCTGACGAATGAAGAGGCTCTCAATTTACAAGAGCTGCCTCAGTCGCTCTGCGTCATCGGCGGCCGAGCGCTAGGTCTCGAGTTCGCTCAAATGTACGCACAATTCGGAACCCGAGTGACCGTTCTTCAGAGGAGCCAACGAATCCTTCCAGAGGGCGAACCAGTGGTCTCCAACGCACTAGCCGGATACATGAAAGAGATGGGCATCGGAATCAAAACTGGAGTAACGATCAAAACGATTGAAGAGAAGGGAAGCAACAAGGTCGTAAAATACACTTCGAAGCGAAAGAACTTACTTGTCAAGTCTGAGCAGGTTCTCTTCGCAACCGGTAGACGACCGAACACTGAGGACCTGCAGCTCTCAGCAGCAGGTGTCGAGACTGACGAGAAGGGCTTCGTCAAAGTGAACAATCAGATGCAAACATCTGCCCTCCACGTATGGGCTGCGGGTGACGTGACCGGGGAACCCATGCTGGAGACGATCGCCGCCAAGGAGGGTCTGGTCGCGGTCGAAAACGCATTCTCAAAGGGACCGAAGAAGAGGATAAATTTCGATGAGGTTCCCTCGGCCGTCTTCACCTATCCAGAAGTCGCGAGAGTCGGACTGACGGAGTCACAGGTTAAAGCACGAGGCATGCATTGCAGCTGCGTAACCCTGCCTTTCGACCTAGTTCCCAAAGCGCACGTGATCGGAGACATGAGAGGCTTGTTGAAACTGGTCATCAACAATGATACAAAACAAATCCTCGGATACACATCGTATCCCCTCACGCCGCAGACCTGATACATGAAGGGGTCCTCGCCGTCAAATTCAAGATGACGATAGACGACATTATCGACACCGTGCATGTCTTCCCAACGCTTTCAGAGTCAATGAAGCTGGCTGCACAATCATTCTACATGGACGTTGGGAGTTTGAGTTGCTGTATTGGATAATTTCAATAATTTGGATCATCTACTCGAGTGTCTAGGTAGTGCGCCTAGCTGAACGACATCTCGCCTCGTGGATGGTATCCGAATTTTGAGTCTATTTGAAAGACTCGGTTGGCGAGGTGTCCTCTTTCTCATACTTTTGCTGATAGGCATCTTGCTGGCGATTCTAGGTTTTGGGCGCCTCATTCCCTACTACGGTACTTGTCCAACCTCTGGTTCGGGCCTTGTCTCCTGTTTCCATTCCGATTACGCATAGGATACCTATGCTCAGATTTTTGGTCTAATATTCGCCCTTGTCGGAGCCAATGGACTGATTCGATGGCTACGAACAAGCCACAATAAGACTGGCTAGGTAGTCCCAGCGATGGACCACCAGCAAATACCGGAAAATCAGGCTTAAACATCAGACGATGGCTTACTAGATCGGTCCAGGAGTCGCTTACAATTGGCGAAATGTGAAGAATGCGGCAAAGAACCCGGTCTTAGATGCGAATACTGTGGAAAATTCTACTGCGAAGAACACCTCGCAACACACCTGGCGTGGGAGCGGAGACACTCAAGCCTCGCGGAAGATGCTTCACGCATGTGGAAGAAGCGCAAAAGCTCGACAGACGTTTGAGCACCCACCGATCGGCTTAGAATGCTTTACCCGAGTTAATCGTGACCTGTTCGTCGACCACTTTCTTGCGATGGAGAATTTCGATCGTCAGAAATTTTCGACGGCAGAGAAGAAAATTTGATTGATCAATCGGTCGTTCTGAACTTTTTAAATACACCTCAGATAACACAATCCTCCTGAGATATCACGACCAAGATGAAAGTGGAAAGAAACAATTCTCATTCCGGAAGTAAATACGTGGCTCCTATCAACTCTTCCGAGATCCAATACGATCCGCGAGGCGACGCTTTCAAGCATCCTGTCAAGCACTACGACACCGCGCGAGTAAGAAGTGTAAGCGAAGCCCTTGAAGCCTTCAACAACACCTCCTTCCAGAGTCGGAACTTTGGCCGTTGCTACAAGATCTGGATGAACATGCTAACAGATCCGGACCGACCGATAATCTTCTTCGGACTCTCCGGAGCAATGATACCCGGCGGAATGAGACGCGTTGTTCGCGATCTCATAGCTTTCCATGCGATCGATGTTCTAGTCTCCACCGGAGCCAATCTCAGCCATGACCTCTACGAATCCCTAGGCGGACGCCACTACATGGCGCAT
>VBBA01000281.1 GCA_005888675.1 Candidatus Bathyarchaeota archaeon
CAGTGGACAGTCGAGACTTTTACTGATAATTCAGGGACAGTCTATGAAAGGTCTCAGCTGATCGGAGATTGTTATTTGGTGTCTCAATCTTTTTGGCCCGGATTCCGTGCAGTATTGCGAGGTTTTAAGAAAGCGTGGCTCTAACAAGCAGCCCATGAAATCCGCGAAAGGCTTGGCTTTCTCAGTTGCCGGAGTTGCTGTTGCAGTGTTCGGTTTGTCAATACCCTTGGCCGCCTTGGTTCCCAACTACACCGGTTTCCAGCAGAATCCCGCGGCGACGTTCGGCGTCCTTATCGCAGCAATTGGAATGATTCTATCACTCGTTGCTGCTTCGAGTATTCAAGAACAGCCTTGAATCAGTTGTCGTCATGTTGAGATCGCAGAAAGAGAAAGCCATTGAATTCCGTAAGATGCACCAGTCAGGAGACATACTGGTACTGCCAAACGCTTGGGATGTTCCGAGCGCTAGGATTTTTGAACAAGCAGGCTTCCCTGCGATAGGGACATCGAGCGCCGCTATAGCGATATCTTTGGGCTATCCGGACGGTCAGAAAATAACCCGGGACGAAATGCTGCAAGTCGTGGAGAGGATCGCGAAGTCCGTTTCCGTCCCAGTTACCGCCGACATGGAGGCTGGTTATGGAGAAAGTGCAACCACCGTTGCTGATACAGCCAAGAGGGTGATAGCCGCGGGAGCGATTGGCCTCAACATCGAAGACTCGACCAAACGACCAGATCATCCCTTGTTTGATGTGGAAGCACAGGTCCGGAAGATAGCGGAGATCAGAAAAATCGGGGACCGGTCCGATGTTCCCCTCGTGATTAATGCTCGGACTGATGTCCTCATCCTAGGCCAAGCTGACAAGTCCAGCAGGTTGAGGGAGGCGATAGACCGTGGGAACGCCTACAACAATGCGGGGGCCGACTGCTTCTTTCCAGTCGGAGCAATCGACTCGCAGACAATCTCTGAAATCACGAGGCAAGTCCCTTGTCCGATCAACATCCTCGCCACCAATGGTGTACCTTCGGTTCCTGAGCTCAAGCGTCTGGGAGTCCGACGCGTCAGCGTGGGGAGCGGACCTGCACGGGCAACCTTTGGCTTGGTTAGGAAGATCGCTCACGAGCTTCGCGAAAGTGGTACCTATGTGAATCTTCTCAACGGTGCCCCCACGCTTGCGGAGGCCAACAGCTTGGTCCGGCCAAGCTAGAGCCCGGGAGAACTGCATGCTTGGTTGTGGTAGCCCCGGGGGAAACCACTACTCATAAGCAGGAATGAATACCGTGGATTTGATCTCTCTTAATTCTTGTTCAGACCATTTTCTGTGCCTGAACAGTCTGGTCGTACCAGCGTAGAACTCGTAGGGCGCGAAGAGTGTTCCACCGGCTGGGCCGATTATCGCCGTCCTCGAGCGCAAAGTAGACCTTGCCGGGATGCGTGTTCTCCAGCAGCCAAGTACCATCAGAGTGCCGCTTGGAACGGAGTAAATTGACTGCTTCATCCATCCGCGGGTCCGGTGCGTCTCCGACCGAGCGGAAGTATTCGAGGCCGCGTAGTACGTCGTAGTTCCAGCGGGTTGGAAACGAGAATTGCTGCCAGACTGGGTTGACGACCTCGCCAGTGCTCTTTCGTCGGAACAGTTTTCGTTCGAGGAGATACTCCTCGCCTCGGCGCCGAGCCGCGATGGATTCCCTGGAGCCACCGGTTGCCCGCTCGTAGGCCAATAGTCCTTCTAGGACGTTGATCGTGGTAGCGAACGACGAACGGATGGAACCGTTCTCCACCTCGCAGTTCCACCCGCCGTCCTTGAGTTGCTCGATAAGTAGGCGGGCAACTATGGCGTCCACGTTTTGGTCGAAGTAAGTGCCCAATGTGACGACCCTGCCATTGATGCAAGGCTCGACTTCGCCCTTGAAGAACGGCTGCCCCGCATTTTCCCAATGGCAGCCGTCTCGGACCGTCGCAACGGCCCGGCGTACGCGGTCAGAGTGCGGGTCAATTCCGAAATCATGTAGTAGTTGGAGTGTTGGCAGTGTTGAGATCCATGGTTGGCCTTGGTTCTTGACGGACTGGTAGATGCTCTGCGATGGGAAGCAGGCACCTCCCGCCCATTGGCCGTCTTCGCCCTGCAGGTCTAGCAGTCTGGCACCCCATCCTTCCCTGGCGATTCTTCCGCGTTCGGCTGCGACTAGTTCGGAAGGGGCATCGGTCAGGTCGCGCATGACCTGCCAGCGCATTGCAGGGTCCGAGTCCAATAGCCAGTCGATAGCTCGACTGAATGACTGAGTTATGACAGTTGCTGTGGTCGCTGCGTGCTATCCTCTCATTCCAGCCCCATGACATAAAAAAAACGACGCAACGAAACTGCCGACCTCTCAATCGACGACTTCAAAATCTGTCAGCTCTTCCTTGCTCTCTGCTGAATCTTCCTTCAGGCACCTACTATGTCTGAATAGATCTTTGAGATGAGCGGGTCCGTGGTCTTCAGAGGCTTCTTGACTCCTCTGTCCCGCATACTGTAGCATACGTACTCTCACTCATGATCGATGGTAGCCCGGGGGAGATTCGAACTCCCGTCGACGGGTCCAAAGCCCGTCATTGACCGGGCATGCTGGTCCCTTGCTAGTCCGCTACACCACCGGGCTACGCGCGGTCGTCTCGCAATAACATCTCATAAGCCTTCTTCGTCGAGTGCAAACGATCCAGTCCTTGGTTCATTGCAAGGGAGTCGGAGCGACCGTCATTCCCACATTCTGATTTCTAGCGTTTCTCCAAAGTAGATAGGCCATGAAGGAGAGAACCGAAATTACGTAAATGAAAGGTAGGAAGAGCAGGAGAGCGATCAGCCCAAGAAGAATCGACCAGTCCCTACGGGTTACTCTGATATCTCGGTACAGAGTGAACCCCAGGATCGCGACCATACCAACCGCCACATTCGTCCCCCAGCCCAACAGAGGGATCGGAGTTCCAGGGGTCATCCTCTCGATCGTAATCGTGTCGTACTCGGCTTGCGCGGCATTGTAAAGCAGCAACGCATACAATACTAGTCCAAGGACGAATCTAGAGGCCTCTGCCCGCAATTTCTTCCTGTCGAAAATGATCGTAAGAAAGGCCATGAGTCCAGCAGTGGCTGCGACCGAGTAGGCCATTACCTCAAGCCAGAAGAAGGGAAAGAATGAGATCGTCACCCAGCTAAACCACCCTGGAACAGGCGGAGTCGAAAGCATAGCTTCTGAGGAGATTGCCAAGCCAGTGTTCCACATGATAATGATCAACCAACCAATGCCCAAGCCAGGGGTGAAAGTAGGAAGAGCAACCAGCAAATTGTTCTTGAAGATTCCAAGCGTGTCGATCGACGTGGGTATCTGTTTGACTATGTCTCGAGCCTCATCAGCAGGAACAGGAATCGAACTTGTAACCATGGCCAGGAAGAATTGGCCGATTGTGGCGAGTGTGAATATCGTGAATCTAAGCTCGCGCTTCCTATAAGCAACTAAGTCGGCTAACTTCACGATTCCTTTCCTGCCTTTCCATTGTGATGGCGTTTTCTCCGTCGGCGTAGTAGCCAGGTACAATATCCTTCTTCTCGAATCCATGCTTGACATAGAACTGTATAGCCGCATGGTTTGATTCTCGTACTTCAAGTCGGACCAATCCGCTATGGGTTAGGTGTTCTTCAAGCGCCTGAAGTAGGCCCGTTGCCACTCCAGTCCTTCGAAACTCAGGGTGTACAGCGATTGATACAAGGTGGTAATAATCTTCCGAACCGTCGATGATAGCATAGCCGACCACCCGATCTTTCAATTTAGCAACCAGAAACGTGGCAGGATTCTTTCGCGCAAGTTCCGCGAGCAGCCACCATGGGTAAGGGTCAGTGAAAGATAACTGCTCCAGTTCGAATACTGAGGCGAGATCTTCTTGGCGGAACGGAATGATAATTAGTTCACTTGCCGGCTTCATCATGCTATTGGTCGCCAACTTTCTTAGCTGCGCGGACAAGGGTGGAGGCTACATTCTCGCGACCCATAGCAACCACGTAGGGGCCAAGTCTCGGCCCAGATTCGGATCCGATAAGTATGCGGTACAGGGTCTTGAACAATTTGCCTGGCTCAAGCCCGTGCTTCCTTGCTGTGGTGAATATCACGTTCTGGATGTAGTTCTCATCGTCACTACTGGCGCTAACGATAGTCGCAAAGTCGAGCACCGCATCCCTCTCAGGACCCTCCAGCCGGACGTTTGTTTCAGGAGTAGCAATTGTTTCCATATCTCTGGCCCAATTCTCCGCTTCCTCAAGCCTTTGCTTGAATCGAGGATCTGATTGATTGATCTTGTATCCGTAACCAGATAGTTTCTCTATGATGAACGATTCTTCCTTGCCCTTTGGGGCCACCTTAGCCAAGTAGACCATCAAGTTGTGAGGGACGTGGGGACCCGGAGAGGCCGGAGGTTTCCGGTTCCAGACATACTCGTACAGGCCGCGAAGTTTGGCCTCGTCTTTGGAATCAGGAGCCTTGGTCTTCCCGAAGTAAACGTCCTCTAAATTATCTAACTCAGCTACGAAGGACGGCACATCCTTCAACTCGACGGGACGCGCTCCTGTGCTCCGTTTGAACATCAGCAGGAGTAGACTTTGAGGAGGTCCATACTTCAGCCATAACTGTGGAGCTATCACGTTGCCCACCGACTTCTGAAACCTCCTGCCAGTCTTGTCCACGAAATGCTCGTACCTCGTGTGATATGGAGCAGGCTCTCCGAAGATTTCTTCCATAATTCTGTCGTTGACTTTGACGGACTCTATCAGATCCTTCCCGTACGGCTCGTAAGCAATCTTCAGCGCCGACCATCTGGCCGCAAATTCAACCTTCCAGCTAAGCTTTCCTTGTCCCGAGTAAACATCCACTTCCCCCGTGTATCCACATCCTTCCAAGAAGGAGCCGCGAAGCTGCATCCCCTCGCACGAGTATTTGACGACGTGACGACTCGCGTCGTATTCCAAAGCCTTGGTGGTGTAGATTCGTCCACATTGTTTGCAAATGGCAAAGTACGGCAGAACCTC
>VBBA01000282.1 GCA_005888675.1 Candidatus Bathyarchaeota archaeon
TTTTGCCAGCGTTTTCGGCAGCCCAGCTGGGACCTTCCTCAATCCGTCCTTGTCATCGGAGAAGAGTATGAGTTCCGCCTTCACGCCAAGAGATTCCAAGGCCATTTTGACCCCGTGAGCTCTGGCTACGTCACCATAGTTTCCAAGGTGAGGAACACCTGAAGCTCCCAGCCCGCTCTCGACCCTGATGACCTCGCCCAGTCGGCCCAGCTTTCGTTCGCGTTCGATTATTCGCTGGGCTACGCTGTCAAGCCAAGTGCCTTTGCCAATGATTTCCGGCTCGTTTTCTTTGTGAGCGAGCAACGTTTGAGCTTCTGTCCTCGTAGCATACGCCACATGTTGATAAGTCATAAATG
>VBBA01000283.1 GCA_005888675.1 Candidatus Bathyarchaeota archaeon
TCTATCGTCGAGAGTTTCAAGGACATAACCAGAGTCGCGGTCTTGGTAAAAGATCGGCGGGTCGAGGGACAATACTCGATCCTGATCCGCGCGGTTTCAACGAGGGACTATATGACTGCCAGCGTTACGCCGATATCTTGGAAGATCTTGAAAGACACTGCCGAGGACGTGCTGAAATCTTCGGAACGGATAGGGCGAGTTTACTATGACATAACTCCCAAACCACCAGCGACGATAGAGTTCGAATAGGAATGACCGTCGTTCCAGTAGTCTACACGAAAGGCCAATACAATCACCTCATCGCAAGAACACTGCAAGACCTCGGAGCCGAGTCCAAGCTATTGCCTGCAGGGACGAGCGTTGCACAGTTGAAAGCCCTCAAGGCAGATGCATTAGTGATGGGCGGCGGTCCGCAAAGAGTCCGCAGCATCGCTGATCTGACCCCGGAGCT
>VBBA01000319.1 GCA_005888675.1 Candidatus Bathyarchaeota archaeon
TTGTGACAAGACTCATTGGTGGACCTCCGGATCAATATCCGGACCGATACGATGTGGGAAGCCCTATCGAGCTCCTGCCCAATGCAGCAAGACAAGTCCTGATTCATGGAACTCTCGATAACGCAGTCCCCGTGTCACAGTCTGAACAATATGTGCGAAGGGCTGCGGAATCAGGGGACGAATGCAGTCTGGTCAAACTCGAGGGCACAGGCCACTTCGAGCTGATCGATCCTGAGTCGGACGCCTGGTCTAGCGTCCTCACAGCAGTAGAGACATTGCTGGACGTTAATCGCTCTCGGTCGTCCTAGCCCGTCTTCGGGGATCTACCAAGCTGATCAAGACCTAGGAATCATCACCGCGAACGAATTCGGAATAACCGAAGAATACGTAAATCCCCGATATATCGGCGTTCGAAAATATCGGATCCTCGATAATATCTCCCTACGAGACTTTCCTTTTAACCGGAAAACCTGGCGGCAACCGTTCTGAAGAATAACAATGGCGTATCAAATAGGAACATACACGTTATTCAACAAGAAAACAAACCTAGCCAAACTAAGCCTCGCACTAATCATCATCCTGCTAACTTCCACACTCGCGGCAACAAGCATGGTCAAATCCACACCACGCCAGGAACCCAGTGGACTCGCGTCCAAAATCCCGGATCTATCTTACCTCGCAACCAGTTCATTGGCAGCGAAGGTGAACAACATGGGCTACAATGCTCCCCAAACCGGCGACGATCATCATGATGACAACGGTAACGACGGAGGCATACCAAACGCTGTCAACGCTCAACGCGTCAACAAGGACTACAACAAACGTCCACAGGACGAGCCTGCCGTCACCGTTAATCCAAATACGGGGACAGTAGTCGTTGGAGGCAACGATTACGGCATTGGCGGCCCAATTGGTGGCGGTGTCTATACTGGACCGCCATTCCCAGGCGACACATACTTCCCACCATTCTCCCTGATGTGCGCCGGCGGCACGGGATCAAGCTGCATCTACTCGGCCCCACCAATAGGCACAGGAGACCCGGCACTCGTATACAGCCAACGATACAATGAATACTACTACACAAGCATAGGATTCTCGGCCGACAACTGCGCAAGCGGCGTATACCTGTACCGATCCCTCAACGGGCTCGACTGGACACGCCCGATAAACAAGAGGTTCGCGCCCACTGCGACTGGTGGCGGCATACGGACAGTCACCTACTGGGACGGTGGACCCTCCGGCCAAGACTGCAGCATCTTCAACGACAAGGAATGGATCGCGGTAGACAATACCCCTACCAGTCCATTCTACGGCCGAATCTACGTAACATGGTCACAGTTCCACTTCGACCCACTCGCCCCAGTTTACATGAGTAGCCCGATCGTTCTAGCCTACTCGGACGACCATGGCAACACATTCTCTAATCCGATCGATGTCACCGGTACAATATTCCCCAATCCTAACTGCACATTCTTCAGCCAGCCAGCCAATGCTGGAAAATGCGTAGAAGACCAATTCAGCGTCCCACAAGTGGGAACAGACGGAACAGTCTACGTCGCCTTCATCAACGGACAACACGATGGTCACCGCGACCAATACCTCCTAACGCGGGTGCATCCCGCAGGGTTCACAGTTGAAGGTGCCTTCCTTGCAACCTACCCAGTCTTTGACGCAAGTGACGACTATCCAACCCAGGACGGTGGTGGACAGGGAAGGTCTACGCTTTGCAACAGCAACTTCCGCATGGCCTCCACAGAAGGCCTCGCAGTGAAACTAGACGGAACAAGCGGAACAAATGACAAACTATACATTGCCTGGGCAGACGACCGTGTCAAGGCCGGACTGTTCGCAGGCGTAACAGTTGGTCCCAGATCATCTGGCTACGCATGTCCATCTGGTAAGATGACGGACAATGACGTTTTCATCATCAGCTCCGGCGATCACGGGGCAACTTGGACAGCACCCAAACAGGTAAACCAAGATAAGCCACAAGGAAGCGTCAACAATATCGATCAGTTCTATCCGTGGGTCTCGGCAAACCACAACGGGCAAGTAGTCGTCCTATACAACGACAGACGCTACGATACAACACCGATACCAAACAAGCTAAGCAGAACAACAGTCGGCGTCACCACCAATCTTGCGACATGGAAAGAAGTGCTAGTGCAGCAATTCCCAACAAACTATGACGACGCCTTCTTCGGCATAGGCGCTTTCATCGGCGACTACAACAACGTACTCGTCACCGATAGCGGCACCGTCTACGGAGTATGGACAGCTGTAGCACCAGGTAAGACAGACAGCGACATTTACATCGCTATCTTCAACATCTCAAGCAGCTAAGAAGCAAAGAGACAGCTCTAACAAGCTGTCTCAAACTCCCCTCTTTTCGAATAGTCATTCCCCATGGACAATGGGGCTATAGCTTGTAGGGGTCAATGTGCGATCCTCAATCTCGTCCACGAGGACGCCGTGCTGCGCATTCGTGACTTTCTTGATCTTC
>VBBA01000167.1 GCA_005888675.1 Candidatus Bathyarchaeota archaeon
CGGGCAGCATAAGTCTCTCAGGCAAAGGATTCGTCCTTACAGGAGACGCTCTCTTCAACCAATCAATCGGTCGCACAGACCTGCCAGGTGGAGACTACAACTTACTCATCAAGTCGATCAAGGAGAAACTGTTCCCATTAGACGACGAGACAATCGTTCATCCCGGTCATGGTCCCGAGACAACTATCAGAGACGAGAAATTGACGAACCCCTTCGTCGGAAAAGTCGCCGCCTAGTAAGACACCGTTCAAAGGCAAAAATACCGGCCAGCACACTAGATCACTTCAGAGGGCAGATACCAGCTATGAATACCAACGTTTCAGAAGAGGAATGGAAGAACAAACTTACACCCGAACAGTACAAGGTCCTAAGAAGGAAGGGGACGGAGCCCGCATTCACAGGGAAACTGTTACACAACAAGGAGAAGGGCGTCTATATGTGCGGTGCCTGTGGAGCCGAACTTTTCACATCTGACACCAAGTACGATTCTGGATCAGGCTGGCCCAGTTTCTGGGCACCATTAGCAGGCGACAGGATAGAAGAAAGACCTGACAACACTTTGGGCATGAGAAGGGTCGAGATAGTCTGCAAGCGTTGTGGAAGCCACCTTGGCCACGTTTTCGATGATGGTCCACAACCTTCCGGGGAGCGCTATTGCGTCAACTCTCTCTCGCTCGCCTTCAAGAAGAAAGATGAGAAGTAGACTTCTCATCACTCCACCAGCTTCTCCGCGCAGCCATATCGTTCAGAGAAGATTTGTCAATGTTCTTTGACTAAGCAACGGCTGATTTGTTACCAAGATTCTTTTCTTCGAAACCTGACACGCTTATAGGGGGCCCACGGGTCTCGTGAATTCTGCAAAGAAGGAGAACAGGATAAATGAGCTCTTCGGGAACGCCCGGGTCCGCATATTACCAAAGCGGCCGGTCCCAAACTGGTCTTTTGGAAAAGATCGAACTATTCCTTCCAGGTTTCAGAGGATACAAGGAGAAGGAGCTGAGAAGAGAATCTGACAAGCTCGTACGAAACCAGATCTACATGAAGCTCTCTGACTCTCTCTCCAAAACAAAAGACGTTTACCGTTCACTCGTCAACCAAGGAGTCACTGAGACGTGGGACGATACTGACCGTTTATCGGCTAGACTCGAACGCGTTTCTCAACAGGTTAATCATTCAGAATATGGTTATGCAGGATTCTTCGATATTGTAAAAGTGAAGGAGCCGCAATTGGATCAGATGATGGACTATGACTACAAGCTCCTCCAAATGTCTGACAGTGTAGGTCAGGCAATCGATTCATTGAAAGATTCCGTGGACAACGAACGGTGGAACGAGGCCAGAGGCAAGGTTCTCGCAGCCACAAAACAAGTCGACTCACTCGAAGAGGCATACAACGGTCGGAAGCAAGTCATTCTAGGAGCACAGTAAGATGCCACAAGTAATAGAATGGCGCGGTGCCGCCCAAGACGACATCGTCTTCCGATACCCGGTCGAGTCAATCCAATGGGGCGCTCAACTTGTAGTTCACGAGTACGAAGTTGCCGTCTTCCTGCGAGACGGAAAAGCATACGATGTATTCCCCGCCGGTCGTCACACTCTCACAACTCAGAACCTGCCAGTACTTTCGAAAGTGTTCAGTCTAGTCTTTGGAAAGACTCCATTCACCGCCACCATCATCTACGTCGCTCAAAAACAGTTTGCTGGCAAGTGGGGGGCGAAGGCCCAGACCACAGAGCTCGCGCCATTGATGGTGCATGGAACATTCTGGTTCCGAATCGGCGACCCCAACTTGTTCGTCAACCAAGTCGTGGGTGGACAGGGTGCCTACACGTCGGAGCAGGTCGACGAATTCCTCAGGGGAATCATCAATGAGCGTGTCATCGATGAGGTGTCAAAGTATGATCTTGCAACTGCCTTCACAAAGCTGAACGAGACCTCGACTACCGTCAAAGTCAATATCAACGATGCCCTCGGACGCATTGGAACCGACCTAGTCGACTTCAAGTTCGAAGGAATAGATACCTCGGACGAGTTCCGCGACCGTCTCTTCTGGCTACGCCAGCGAATGTCCGGCTCCGATGTCCTCAGGATGGAGACTATGAAGGACGTAGGCAAGAGTCTGGCGACTTCCCCCGGCGCAGGCCTTGGCGCTGGAATGGTATTATTCCCACAGATTGCAAATACCCCGATGCAATACGCGCCGCCTGCAGCGGCCCAGCCTCAGACTTCCTTCGTATCATGCCCCAAGTGCCAAGCCAACGTCCCTCAAGGAAGCAAATTCTGCCCCAACTGTGGAAACACAATGGCGGCCCCTCAGACAACAGCCTGCCCGAACTGCGGCAAGCCTGTATCTATAGGGGCCAAGTTCTGTCCTGAGTGCGGTCAGAAGATAGGATGATCAAGAAGCTAGAAGGACAATTCGTGGTCCCAGGCGAGAAACTGGGCGTGGTCGAAGAATTCATGCCCGGTCCAGGGACCGTAGAAGTCGAAGGAAACGTCTACTCCACCCAGATCGGAAGAGCATCCCTAGACCTCAACCGGCACATTGTAACCGTCAAAACAGTCGCCGGACCACCAGTCCTCCCTGTGGAAGGCAGCACAGTGATCGGAGTAGTGCAGAATGCACAAGAGAAGATGGCAATAATCAACATCATCGCAGTTGACGGTAAGACCTTGGAGCCGCCCTTCACAGGAATGCTGCACATCTCAAGTGCAAGTCCCAAGTTCGAACGAGCGATGAGTGACGTATGCAAACCGGTCGACATCATACGGGCAAAAGTCATTGATGACACCCAGCGCATCCCTAAACTCACCACCGCCGGCCATGGATTGGGCGTGATCAAGGCATTCTGCTCCAGATGTGGAGGCAACCTTGTCCTATCGGGAAGGATACTGAGATGCGACATATGCCGCAACGTTGAAAGAAGGCGGTTAGCAGACGATTTCGGCACCTGGACGGGAGGAACAAACTAGGAAATGAGAGTCAAAGTTCTCAAGAAATCGAAAGGCTTCCTAAAGATCGAAGTCGACGGTGAAGGACACACGTTCAGCCACCTCCTACAGGAAGCACTGTTATCTGACAAGACAGTCGACTGGGCCGGATACGACATCGAGCATCCATTATTCTCCCGCCCCACTGTAACCGTCCGAATGAAAGGCGAGGGCTCACCTGAAAAGGCAATGGAGCGAGCAGCTACAAAGATACACCAAGACTCAGACGAGTTCACGCAAAAGTTCAACGGCTCGATCAAAGGCGTATAGACACAGAAATTTCTGGTAAGAGAGGCTTGAGAGCTTCTCAACCGGCCAAAGACATTCTTAGAAGTTGGAGAACGAACTGTTCCAATCACGAAAGATCAGGGCAGTAATCTTCGACTTCGACGGCACTCTCTACGGGGACCAAAAACTCTGGACCCGACTTGTTCAGGAAACTCTAGCAGACATTTCTATCAAAGTAACAGCAGAGCAAGCTCTCGACAAAGCCCGGAGCATGATTGCAGATGGGACGTTCTACAACATCAGTGGCATAGCAATCGCTCTAGCCAAGAATAGTGGTGTACAAGGATACGACGTGAATCTGCGAGATCGGTTCTTGCAAAAGCTCGACATCATCATGGACGAGACCGGACCCAGCGATGAACTTGTGCACCTCTTATCTAGTCTCCAAGATCACGACATTCGGATGGGCATAGTAACTTTTCAACGGCTACCAAGGCTTCAGAGACGGCTGGAGATCTGGAAGCTCAAGCAATATTTTCGCTCCATAGTAACGCCAGATCATATGGCCGAGTTCAAACCATCACCTCTTCCATTCATCCGGGCCATCCGCGAGCTCGGAGTTGGAGCCCGCGATTCTTTGGTCGTCGGGGATGAGCCCGTCGACATGATAGGTGGGAAGAAGGCGGGGGCGTTGGCGATAGGGTTGCCTAACGGTTTCTTCTCGCGAGAAGAATTAGCCCTAGCGGGGGCCGATCATATGATAACCTCTTTGACAGATCTAGATGCACTCCTGCTCCAAAAATAGGGAAAGCGGCCTGGGTAGACCAAGCGCTCACAAGCTCGAATCGAATGGACCGAAAGCGTCTGAGATGCTTCGAAGGACCACTCAGATTGTAGAAACGTATGTCCTAATTCCGACTATGAGGACAAGAATATTAACGTCCGATAACGCCTGCCGAGCTCTCTAAGACAGACCGTTGGTTCATTCCAGATAATTACAAATTGCTTCAGATGGGTGTCCAGAATAAGCCATGTCAGATCAAGAAGTCGAAGAATCCAGTGTACCATCAGCGATTAGACGGGCAATCTCACGCGAGACCCTTGGCAGCCGACTCCGTGCAGTGAAGACCAGGATCGGTAGACTACCGAGACCTACTATCCTCCACTACACCGCGCTAGCCCTCATCCTAATCGTTGCAGCGATCACTCGATTGCTCCCCCTGCGCTGGGGAGCCTACATCAGCGAATTCGATCCCTACTTCAACTACGACAACATGCGCCAAATCGCTCAGAACGGCTGGATGAGCTGGTACACCTACACAAACGCTGCCGCCTGGTTCCCGTTCGGTCGAAACTCTCTGACAACAAGCTACCCTGGAACAAGCTTCACAGGCGTTGCCATCTACTTATTCCTCAGTGCCATCGGCGTAAACATCAGCCTCTACGATAGCGCAATCTACACACCCGTCCTTCTAGGCGTGTTCGCCTGTCTTGTCACCTATTACTTTGCGCGGGACTTATGGGGCAAGAGCGCCGGCCTCTTCGCCGCCCTCTTTCTAGGCTTCAGCTCCAGCCTGATCAGCAGAACAAGCCTGGGATTCTTCCGCAACGAAGCCGTTGGCATACCAACCATGATCCTATCATTCCTCTTCTTTCTAAGAGGAATCGATGACACTAGATCATTGAAGGCGACAATCATCTATGGAATGCTCTCGAGCCTCAGCCTAACCTTCATGGCCTTCTCTTGGGGAAGCTTCCGATATGCCGTCCAAGTCCTCGGACTCTTCGCCTTGGCTTTAGTTCTCTTGCGAAAGTACACACCACGCCTCACGCTCACTTACGGTATTACGGTCGGTTTCTTCTTGCTTGTCGGGACGGGACTACCATATCTCGGCCGGACGTTCATCGAGGAATCTACTACGCTCGCTCTCATTGGAATCATGGGACTCCTTGTCTTGATGGAAAGTATGAGCGTTCTGAAGACCAGTCGAGAACGCTGGATCTTAATCGGTGCCGCCGTTTTGGGAGGAGCATTAACCATCCTTGTCCTCGTACAATCGGGGATAGCCACCAACCTTGGAGCCAAATTCCTCGCTACAGTAAACCCGTTCATCCGAAACAATATTCCATTGGTCGCCAGTGTCGCCGAGAACCGGCCTGCCACGTGGGCCAGTTTCTTCCTCGAGCTTGGTGCGATGACTCTACTTGGGGTCTTTGGGTTCTTCTTCGCGTTCCAACGCCTCCGCCCACCCGACGTCCTGATAATCGTCTACGGCGCAACAGCATTCTACTTCGCTGCAAGCCTCGTCAGACTAAGTCTACTACTCGCGCCAGCGATCTCCATCTTGGCAGCCATCACAGTCGTCGAGTTTGGAAAACCCGCCGTCGACATCATCCGACAGTCAGTGATTTTTCCACGTCGTAAAACGCGCTTCACCCCTCGAGTCAGCCGCGAATTCAGCCTCGGAATTCTCCTGATAGTGTTCATCATAGTCATGCCTGCGTTCATCAATGCCGTCGACTCCGCCTACACACCGGTCACAATAGCATCAGCAAGCCTGCCAACCCGGGGCGCCGTTCCCGACTGGTTACAAGCCCTAGCGTGGATGCGAGACAACCTGCCGAGTACGGCGGTTGTTTTCGCCTGGTGGGACTACGGCTACTGGATAACCGTAAACACCGGTCTACACACATTAGCAGATAACGGGACCGGGAATCTCACACAGATACAAATGATCGCAACCGGCTTCATGCTGAACGAGACAATGGCGTTTCGCCTGATGAAACAATACAAAGTGACTCATGTCGCTGTCTTCACCAGCTACAATACTGGTCCCGCGACCTGCAGCCAAACAGGCTCCTTCTGCGGCTTCGGAGAAGACAGCAAGTGGTATTGGATGGTCAGAATCGGCAACGGAACGCTGATCCAGACACCGCAAGGTATTGCAACAGTGACCTTCAAGGCTGGTCCCCTGGACACGAACGGTAATCCAACGGAATATGATCGGATAATAACGATCAACGGTCATTCTAGTAAACCGGAAAAGATCTCCGACAACTATCAGGGAAACTTCCCACTCCCAACCAGCAACACGGTCCTTGGACACCTGATGCGGAGCGACGCCCCCGCCGCGATAAGCGACACTAATGATGTTCCCCCGAACGGCTACACTACAGCTAGTTCACTCTTCACGAAATCTTTCCCGTCGACCAACAGCTATGTTAAAGTCTACAAGATCAACTATCCAACGGATACCCGCCTCAGCCTGCTGGCGCCAAACCCGATATCAGTCCCGAAGACGGGCGGCAACACCACACTTACCGGAACTCTCTTGACCGCTAGCGGTCAACCGGTCGCAAATTCAAAAGTATTCCTCGAATATTCAACTGATAACAGACTGACAAACGGGCAACTGACAAACCTACAAACAATAACAAACAGCACCATAACCGATAGCCAGGGACACATAAGTTACACATGGCAAGTGCCGGCGATATCAGCGCAGAACAACATCATCTGGATACGAGCAAGATACGCAGGGGATACAACCCTGAAACTGGCCGATGCTTACAGTCTACCAATCCCGTTGACACAGACCTGAACAGTATAGCAGGCGGGCAAGTCCCACCGTTTGACTATTCCCGAAAGTACCGCACACGTGGAAAGGCTCACCAAGATTCTACGAGATCGAAAACTGGCCCAGTTCGGGGACAGCCTACTCAACTTCTCCTACAGTCTAGCAGTGACCCGAACAACCAAGCAGCCGGTCGGGATCAAGGTCAAGGATAAACTCCTCGCAAATGCTGCCACAAAAGCGGGACTCCGCAAGTATCTGCCGAGAAGGGTAGATGCTGGAGACGTGGCCAACGGTCTTGAGGCCTTAGTCGGAGAAGCATGGCTTCTGGAGAAAATGACCCTCGAAGAGATTGTTGCCTGCCTAGTTCCGGATGAAATTGATCAGTCGAAAGGATTCGTCAGTCTAGCTCAATTGGCACTCGAACGATTGGGGCTGGATAAATGACATGACACATCAAATTCGCACTGTGAAGCCTGAGATCAGGATACTTGGAATAGATGCCTGTGGAGACGGTGCAATCGTCGGAGCGATAGTTCGCGGTGGTCTATACCTCGACGGGATCCTGAACTTCCAAGAAACAATCACCGGAAACGTATCTGAGCAAATCCATCAATCACGATACTATCCAGAACTTCGCGTAATCATGTTGCACGATCCAAAGAGTCGACTCAACATCCGACAATTATGGAAAACCACCGGATTACCGGTGATCGCGATCACAAAAACAAGATTACGCCTCAGGCACAACTACACACTCGAAAAGAGGAATAAGATCATCTATGCCAGCTCACAGCTCAACCCCGAAACAATCAAACAAGTAATCCATCTGTCTTGGACCATTGACGACTTGCCAGAACCGGTTCGGATTGCCCATCTGTTGGTCAACTCTATATCATCCAGACCTTTTTCACGATAAAGAATAAGAACGCCCCGGGCAATAACGGGGAGCAACTGATCCTGTTTTGCAATTCTGTCCGAAATGCGGCTCCACTCTCCTTCCATCAAAGAAGGAAAAGAAGGTCACTCTCGTCTGTCCCAAATGTGGATACACGAGCAGTAAGGGCGAAAAGGTTGTCAGCCGCATTTCCCAAGAAACTGAAAAGATAGTGGTTATTGGCCGGGACATACAAAAGATCAGAACCTTACCCAAGACCAAGGCAGAGTGCCCAAAGTGCGGGAATCACGAAGCCTTCTACTGGCTCGTCCAGACCAGAGGAGCGGATGAATCTTCGACCCAATTCTTACGTTGCACCCGTTGCGGCGCCACGTGGCGTGAGAACAGCTAGATAAGCCGAATAAAGCAGCCCTCATGCATGATCATTATTCCAAAACATCAAATATCCATCTCCCAAGGGACAAAGTATGCTGGTAGAGAAGACAGTGTTCAGGGCGACTATGAGTGACGCCCGGTTATTCCGGAACCTAATAGGGGCAATCTCCAGTCTCATTGAAGAGGCCGATTTCAATGCCACCCCTGAAGGGATCAAGCTTAGATCCATGGACCCATCCCACATCGCCATGGTGGACTTTGAATGGCCAAAAGCTGCATTCGACACTTACGAGTGTACGACTCCTACCCGGCTCCGTCTCAGCGTCTCCAACCTTCTCAAACTCTTGAAGAGAACTCACAGTGACGAGAGCATCGAAATTTTCTATGACGAAGCGAACAAGAAGCTCAACATCACACTGAGAAATAAGATCGTCAGAAAATTCATCACCCCAACTCTTGAGCCTTCAACAGAAGAGGTTCCAACCCCCAAAGTTCCATTCAGCGCAAGAGTGAAGCTCGCTGCGGCGAGCCTCCGAGACATAATTGATGATGCTCAAGCGATAAGCGACAATGTTCGGTTAGAAGTCAGTCCCGACAAATTCCTCATCAAGGCCTCAGGCGAGATGAGTAGTGTAGCGATCGAGATGGACAAGGGAAGCGATGCCATACTAGAAATTGATCTCAGACCAGAGACTGATCCGAAGACAGGCCAACCGGCCGCTACAACTACGCCAGCACGAGCAACTTACAATCTGAACTATCTAGGCGAGATAATACGAGCCGGCTCTGGAGCCAGCGAGGTCACGAGCCTTGAGTTCTCGACAAACATGCCGATCAAAGTCGAGTTCGAGATGCCCCAGCAAGGACGATTGCTCTACTATCTCGCTCCTAGAATCGAAAGTGAGTAATTTACGAGAAACCGAAAGGGCTTGGTTGGCGGGCATCATTGATGGAGAAGGCTCAATTCATATTACCAAAACAATAGAGCGAAGGAACAAAAGCGGATTCGCCTTCCATCCGCAATTGTCAATCACGAATACTAATATGGCGATACTATCAAACGTCAAACGAATAACCGCTTCTGGCTCAATTTGCAGGAGCATTAGTAGCTCCCATCCCGCGTGGAAGGATAAGTACTCTTATACGGCGAACTCGAAGACCATCCGGACGATTCTCCCCGAAGTCTTGCCATACCTCATAGGAAAGCGAAAACAGGCACTGCTGCTTCTCAAATTTCTCTCACTAGTAAAGCCGTCGGCGAATTCGAGGTTTCAGCGTACCGAGGAAATGCATCGCCTTTATGAACGCCTTAGAAACCTAAACCGAAAAGGAAAACAAGAATAGGTGCTCGATCTTTGCTAACAAGGGCCGACCTCGCAAAGTACCCCTTCCTCAATGAAGCCACAGACTATGTCAAGAGCCTAGGATTGTCCATCGAGGATATCCGACCGGAAGAGTACGGTCCGGTCCTCGACAGGGCCGAAAAGAGACTCGAAGAGGCCCTCTCCAAAGGCAGGATTACCGCCAATATCGCAGACGAAAACACCGAGATATTGTCCTTTCCAGTCTCGAACCTCATTCTGAGTCTGACGGGCGAGGAACGTGCGAAAAGACGATATGCTCTCGCCGAAGCGAAGCGAGCCTATGAACTTCTGAAGCAGGAGTCGCCCGACAAATTGGAACTGATAGCGTCATCAGCCTTCCAATGGAAGTTGCGCAGGACAAACATGCAATTTGGTAGACGCCTCTACGATTTCTCGATAGGTCTAACCGATTATCTCAGAAATGCAATCCACTTGAAAGAACCAAGATGGAAACTATCGAATAGGGTCTTGGACCACGGATTTGTGCTTGCGACTCGAGACGAGATCGCGCGATTACTGGAGGAGGAGGTCAGGAGCAAGGTTCTAGACCGTGCCAGTCGGCCAACAGCATCAGTCAATGTTCCCCCTTTTCTAGGGCAGAGGATAGAACACGTAAGAAATCTTACGGTCAAATATCTCGGTACTCCAGTTCACTACGAGCTTCCAAGAGTCCCAGTCCCGGAGGCCATGCCTCCATGTGTCAGGAACTTGATCAGCCTTCTAGACTCTGGTAAGAACGTCCAGCACATGGGAAGGTTCACTCTCGCTGCCTTTCTGGTTAACATTGGCGCAGAGCAGGAAGAGATTATTCGAGTGTTCAAGCCTGCAAGCGACTTCTCAGAGAGAATGACCCGATACCAGGTAGAACACATAGCTGGCCAACGTGGGGGCCGAACAAAATACACCTGCCCAATGTGCACCACGTTAAAGACACATGGTGTATGCTACAAGCCCGACGAGATCTGCGCAACAATCAGAAACCCACTGAGCTATTACAAAACTCAAGCTAGGACATTGACCCGTGGAAAGAAGGCTGTAAATTGAATCCGTCAGACGAGATAGTGAAGAGGAAATTCCTCGAGTATTACGCATCCCCAAATCGAAAATTGCACACGCCCCCAAAAATGGAACAGAGAGAGTATGGATTTCTAATGTTCAAGGAGAAGTTCATGGTCAGACACCGCGGATTCAAAACAGCGGAATCCCTCCTTACCGCGGCCCGAGACCTTGCGCCCAAACACATCTACTACTCCACCGCCTATTACCAACAACCGACCGCATCGATGGAAGAGAAGGGATGGCTTGGTGCTGACCTTGTCTTCGACATTGACGCAGACCATCTCGAAACACCCTGCAAGACCGACCATGACACGTGGAAATGCAAAGCGTGCAACACAACTGGTAAAGGAACTACCCCAAAGCTGTGCCCGAAATGTAAGAACGACCGATTGGACTCTGAGACTTGGCTCTGCGAGAAATGCCTAAGTCAGGCCAAAGAGGAGACTTTCAAGCTTCTCGGAATACTCTACGCCGACTTTGGAATCAACCCGGACGACATCGGCATCTTCTTCTCAGGGCATCGC
>VBBA01000168.1 GCA_005888675.1 Candidatus Bathyarchaeota archaeon
GTAGACTCCAACTGACATTGTTCCCTGCGCTTCCACCTGATCCTGTGACGAGCATGCTTTTCGTATCTGACACCTATCAAAGCGAAACACGTTCTAGAAGGAATACATAAGTACCGAGGGCCTCCGCATCCACCCGCATCACAATACGGTCTTTCACAACTGGTGTCGCGGAGTCTATGAAACGACGTTTCTCTGGCATACTGCTTCTGAGCTTCCTCTTAATCGGGGCCCTTCTCCAACTCAATGTCAGCGCCCAGAATGGAGCGGGTTGCGATACGAACACTTGTACCGTGAACGTGAATCGACAAATTTCGACCAATAATTGGGGGACGACCATAATCAATGACACCATCACGATTACTTCTTCGAATGCCTCTATTACCCAAATGTTGCTGGGATTCCCGAGTCAGATCGGGCCCAATGTTCGAAACGTGACAGCAACAGATCTGCAAACCGGAAAGGCTCTATCCGTCGCGTCGACGGCTCCATCGGGGTCCAACTATACGGCTTTCGAAATCTCTCTTCCTAGTAAGAAGCCTCCGCCGGCTTACTCGTTTCTTGTTCGAACTATCCTGACTGATCTCTTGAGCTTCAATCCAAGCAGGAGCCAGTTCAACTTCACCTTCAGTCCCTTCCCAGTAACCGATTTCCCTGTGGCTCAAGCGAGTCTTTCCGTGAGCGTTAAGGGATGGTCCAATCCGTCCGTTTCCAACGTGATCGGGAATTTCACCAACGGCGTCTTTACTGCTGTGCCAGGTCCAGTCAATCCCTTTGATACACGAATTGCTAGGATAACTTTTTCCTCGTCGGGCTCGCAGAATATTCTCGATGCGCTGGCCGAGCGAACGCTGACAATAGCTCCTTCAGGCGTTGTGACGGTCAACGACAATTACAATGTTACGAACCATGGGCCAAGCCTACCGAGCATTGCTTTCACACTTCCCAAGGACGTAAAGTCAGTTTCAGGCTCTGACGTTATCGGAGTATTGGACCCGACAAATATTGTCTCCGCAGGCCAGACGAGCACTAACTCGACATGGAAGGTTTCTCCACGGTACGGTTCGATCGGGACCAACCAGTCAATGGCTGTGAGCCTTCGATATGACTTACCATCGAGTCTTGTCTCGTCACCTTCACCTGGGACGTACAGTCTCAATTATGATCTTTTTGATAATGTCCAGTTCTATCAGCCAGTTTTGCGTACGAAGATCATGACGCCGAGCGGATTCAGGCTCAACTCTCTCACGAGTGCTGTTCCTTATACCGTATCAGGAAATCAGATTCTCTTTCAAGTATCGCCTGTGACACCTTTGTCTAATCTCTCGTTGTCGATGAACTATGGATTGAGTCCGTTCTGGGCGAGCTTGCCGCCTTTGGCGTGGACCATTCTGTTGGAGTTGGCCGTGGTTTTCGCGGTCCTTGTCTTCCAGCCTAGTGCGGGAACGGTTCTTGTTGGCGGAGGTCCGTCGGACACTATACGGAAGTATATTGACTTGAACGATGAAAAGTCTACGTTGAGACAGGAAGCGGATCGTATGGAAGAGGATCTGAGCCGGGGGGCTGTGAATAGGCACGAGTTCAAGAGAAGGCGACGCCTTGCGGATATCAGGATGGCGGAGATTGAGAGGTCTCTGGGCCCCGTCAAGGGTCAACTCTCCGGTTCGGGCGCAAGGTACCAAGATATGGTGCGAAGGGTTGAGCGTGCAGAGGCAGACCTACAAGCGGTCAGGGTCAACCTGGCGGACTTGAGGAACCAGTACAGGTCCGGAAAGATGGAGAAGCAGCTCTATGAATCGCTAACCTCAGATCTCGAAAGGAGAAAGATTCGTAATAGGCAGACTATTGACACGGTAATTATTACGCTAAGGGAAGAAATACGGTAAATCAAACACTTCACAACCTCGCTAAGGCACTCTCACACGCGAGAGATTATCGAGTACCCGTCGTGAAAGTACTAGGAAAGTATCTTTCACGTCCTGAACTTTGAGGTACTACCCCTATTTTTACAATTATATTTTCTCAGGCGGCTCAAAAATGGGCGAGATCTGCCTCAAATCGTTCAAAATGCGGGAATTGCATTTTGCGGAAATGGTATTATTCATTTAAACATAGCGGAAATTTACGAGGAGGACATCGGGGGCCTGAAATGTTGAGCTTGTTTTGGCAATCAAGGCTCAAAACGGCCGTATTTGGCAATGTGTGCTGNNNTCAGGCCTTCATGATTCCTGTTCGCCCTATCACGATGGACTGGAGGATTGATTGATCATTCGTTCCAGTCTATCTCTGACCATTCTAGCGCTCAGATAAGTCGTCTCAGGCAATTTCTCGAGAAACTCTTCGGCTCTGGTTCTGCGATCATTCGTCTGATCGAACAGTTTCCAGCCTTGACTATTCAGGAGCTCTGACTTGGTCAAGGGAAACGTAGCGTCTTCTTTCAGGATCTTCTCGAGTGCGTCCAAACCCGTGTAGTTTGACAGTTTCTGGAACTTGCCGGTGGCGAGGAAGGTTTTCAGTCGCGCAGCGTCACGGTACATTCTGACACCGTGAAATGCTAGTATGCTCTTCTCGAAGCGTGGATTAGAGGCCTTTTCCGCTATCTGTTTTAGCTCATGGTCATCAAACTCGTAAATGTTTTCCTCACCCTTCCCAAACAAGCGCGTGTAAAGAATCCCAGATTCTACCATTGGCTCCTCGTCGCGAGAAATGTCCACGCAATGGATAGCATCATTCCTTTCGAGGATCTCCAGGAGCTCACTGGTTGGAGCCGAGCCTCTAACCTCGACAGCAACCCTCGTCGCTTTGGAATGAAAATCTGAGAAGAATCTCTCAAGACCTGAGACTGTGCGTACTCCAGAATCGTGCAGAAGGACAGTTAAGACGGTTGCTTCGAGGATCTTGCAAGTTCGCTGGACAGATTCTAGGAACATCTCCCTCTTCTCATCGTCAACAAGTTTGTTCCCACAATAGTGGTCCACAAGCTTCCTATTACATCGCACCGAGAACTCAAAGCTAGTTGGAACGATCCGTTTCCAACCAAGCAACGTCCGGAACCCTTTCGAATATGCTCGAAGGCTACCCTCATGTGGAATGAGGAAGTAGGCCCATCCACCAGCTCCTACCCGTAAAAGACCCATATGATTCCTGCACTCAATCCAGAGCTGTTCGAAACATTCACATTATGATAGGAGTTCGCCTAATCTAAGCTTAGAGTGGAGGATGAAAATGGGACAGGTACTCCTTGGAACATCGGGTTGGTCATATCAAGAATGGGTCGGGGTCTTCTACCCAACCTCGACCGAGAGCAAGCTGAAACATTACACCCGAGTTTTCCCCACGGCTGAAGTGGACTCAACATTCTACGCCATGCCCCAGCCAGGCGTCGTCCAAGGATGGGAAAGATACTCCCCCAAAGATTTCGCGTTTGCAGCAAAGCTACCGAAGACCGTGACACACGACCTCCTCAAACAGTTAGGCCCCGAAATTGAGAAAGAGATGGACAAATTCGCTGAATTGATGATGCCATTGAACAACAGCGGCAAGCTCGCTTGTCTCCTCATCCAACTCCCTCCATCCTACAAGTACGACGTTGAACATCTTGATCAATTCCTCGCACTATTACCACACGGATACAAGTATGCGATCGAGTTCCGACACAAATCCTGGCTACAACCCCAAACATGGAAGATCCTCTCACGCTACGGCGTCGCATACACTATCGTAGACGAACCATTGCTTCCACCCGATATCCATGTAACTGCAGACTTTGCCTATCTGCGATGGCACGGCCACGGACAAAATCCCTGGTACGATTATCATTACGCGGACAAGGAACTTGAGGACTGGATGCCTAAGATTGAGGAGATACAATCTTCCACGAAGACCATGTACGGTTACTTCAACAACCACTTTCACGGCTACGCCGTCGAAAATGCTCTCAAGGTCCTACGAATGCTTGGCAAACTAACTCAGGAACAACAGGAGGCACTGGACAGGGCAGAGACGCACCTAGGCAAGAAGCCCTCCGCGACGGCGGGACTCGGAAAATGGCTAGACCCAAGCGGGCCAAAGGCCAAGATAGTCGATCAACTTACGGATCTCATGGGGGGCCCTAGAGTTGAAAGAGCAATGTCGATAGGTGACGACGAAGTCAAGATCAAACAAGCCGATTCCAGCATCATACTGGCAAAAGTTCGAGACTATACTATCACAATGGAGATGAGATCGAGGACCATTTTGCATGACTGTGGAGACTGGGAGAGATCAATCGAGACCAGGCAATTATGCAAACATATCGGACGTCTCCTGTTGACGATCCCGGACCCACTTGCCACAGAATGGATCTCAAAAATACGCTCAGATCTAGAGGAATGGAACTTCAAGAAACCAGAAAAGTCGAGAGTGCCAAACGACTAGCTATAACATCACACAAGGCGACAATTCTGCGGAGTCGTCGATGTCGTTCCTTCAATCCAGAACAGGATTGGACCATGATAGATCGAGAAAAGTGTAATAAAGGATCATACCGAGGCTGCTTCTAAGAGAGATACCAGATCCATGGCGCACTATGATCCTAAAGATAGGATGAAACGGCACGTCAGAGCTTTCATCTACCTTTCCACGTCCCTCGGGAAGGAGTCGCAAGTTGCCGATGCACTTTGGCAAATGGAGGAAGTCAAAGAGGTACACATTATTCCGGGCCAACACGATATCGTCGCAGTTGTCGATGTTCCTCGGCACTTTCTAGAGCCGGACCCACAGAGCATTTACTGGTTCATGCTGGACCGCATTAAGGGAATACCCGACATTGTCAATACAGACACTCTAATACCGATACTGTCAATGTCCAAGTGGTCCAACTAGATCACTCTCACGGAGAATTCTTCCGCAACTATTCGCCGGGGCAGCATTAGCCTTTTTCTAGAAGGCGGCCACATGATAGGCTGCTATGATGTGGACTGACCTGCACCGAGGAGCCTCAAAACCCCTATGAAGAGATGCATCTCCACTGAGCAAACAAGAACCCGGAAAGACGGAGTATCAACTGCTGAATCCTCCAAAGGCTTAAGCGAATACGGGAGAATTACACGCAAAAGCGAGTAAATTGCCGGAGCCCAAGTACGTAGCCCCTTCATGGGATGAGATCTACGATCTAATGGTTGGCATCGGCAGAAAGGTCAAGGAATCGGGATTCAAACCCGACGTTATCGTGGGAGTCTCTCGCGGCGGATGGCCTCCGGCCCGCATAATGAGTGATCTACTCAGCAATCCAAACCTCGCCAACATGAAGGTGGAATTCTACAAGGACATTGGAGTACGATCCATGAGACCGAGGATAACCCAACCCGTCACCGCCGACGTCCAGAACCAGAAGGTATTGGTCGTAGATGATGTCGCTGACTCCGGGCTAAGCCTCAGAGCAGTGAGGAACCATCTCCGGCATAAGAGGACTGATGAGGTCAGAGTATGCACGATCTACTACAAACCCCACAGCATCTATATCCCGGACTACTTTGCGAAGAAAACGTCTAGCTGGATCATCTTTCCATGGGAAAGGTTGGAAACCATTCGACTACTTTCCAAGAAATTAGGAGCGAACAACTCACATCTAGCCAGCAAGATTGTGAAGGAGCTCAAGGGGAGCGGACTCCGGCCGAAACTAGTCAGACGACTGCTATCGATAGCCGACCCATGATAGAAAGCAAGCTAGACGGATTCATCCTCAGCGTTTTAGGTTTCACGAATGCCATTATTCCTAGCCCTGACGTAGCCCTAGAAGAGTTGAGACGCAAATTTGTAGACTCGGAAATTCAGATGATGCGGGCAGACCGAATAGCCGGACTCGAACACCTTTCCTTTGCAGCCGAAAACGCTGTCCGAGCAGTTAGGCAAGGACGTGGAAGATCAAAGAGCGTCGCGATGGAGACGCTGCTTTTCACGTCCGGGCAGAGGCAAATCTCCAAGGCAATTGAAAGACTAGGCGTAACTCCGCACACAAGGGAAGTCGTGATCACAATCTTCTCAAGACAATCTCCCAGCGAAGATGAGGCGAACGCGCGTGTGCAGTCCGTATTTGAGGGAAAGAGGTCCGACGCGGTCATCGAAATAGTGTCAGGAAAGAAAATCAAAGAACTCTGCAGGTCATTTGGGATTTCCCCAGAGGAGTTGGCCGCGGCTCGGCTTCCATCAGAGAGCGTTAACAGCCTAGTCAAACGCCTGATATTGGAACGCTCGGCGCTCCTTTCAACCGGCACCTAGATAGACGCTTCTCCGGCTCAACAGCCAAGACATCATCGGTCGATAGCACTGAGACGCCTGCGAGGTCTCCCATTATTTCGACGAGTATGACTTTGGAGGGCTTCATCAGATCAACCTTTCGCGGAACATGCTTGGCCACCTCGTCAATCAGCTCTTTCGATACGAGCCTACTGTGTCTCTTTTGCACGGAAATACGGAATGTTTCGCCCTCTCGGACATCTGAAGCGAGTTCATCGACCGCCTCACAAACTCTCGCTATATCGGATTGGACGACGCGCATAATCGGTTTGATTTTGAGAATGTACCGAAATTGCCACGGTTTCTCGGAAAGGATAGGCCTAAGCTTCCGAACCACTTGCACCGGATCGATTGCTGTCTTGGCAACTGTCAGACCGCTGACAGGGGTCAGGCCGGTTTCAACGGTTATGTCCCTGAGCTCTTTCAATAGGTAACGCAGCTCCGAACCAGCCTCACGCTCGTTGCCACGCGCACTAGATACGAGTAGATTGAAGTCCTTCAACAGATCTGATGTCACCGAAATAGACTACTCAGACTCCACGATCGGACAATATCTGAGGATTGACTCTATTGAGATTGCACCTTCTCTCAGTACCAAGCAGCCCTCACTCGTTACGCGAACAACTGTAGACTCTTTGCCCGACTTGCAAGGTCCTCCATCGAGCACGACATCGATTTCTTCTCCTAGACTAGTGAGAACCTCATCGGCGGTAGTAGCAGCTGGCATTCCCGAAATATTGGCACTTGTTCCAACAAGTGACGAGCTACAACCTCGAATGAGTCGTAAGGTGTCCTCCCTATTCGGCACGCGGAGCCCAATCAATCCCTCGGATGATACTTCGCGTGGAAATTCCGACGCCGAGGGCACGACGAGAGTGAGTCCGCCCGGCCAGAAATTGTTCGCAAGCTGGACCGCAACCGGATTGAACTGTCCAAGTTCCTTCGCCGTCTCAGAGCAGTCAACCAAAACAGGCAGGCCACCTCTCAGTCGTCTCTTCGCCTTGACTAATTTCCCAACTGCGGTTGGGTTGAACGGATTGCAGCCTAGGCCATATACTGTGTCTGTCGGATATGCGACGAGACCACCGTCAGACACAATCTCCGCCGCTCGCCTAATCGACCCTTCATCCATCTTAAGCAATTTCGCCCTAGCCAACTCTCAAACACTAGGATTGAAAACCGATGCTTATATCCCGTTTCGGCGCCCGCCGAACTTCCTAGAAGTGAGATCGAATGAAAAGGCCAACCATAGTCGTTCACGGCGGGGCCGGAAACTGGCCTAGTGATAAGCGCGGGAGGGCCTTAAGGGGCGTTCGACAAGCGGCAGAGAATGGGTTCGCAATCTTAAAGCAAGGCGGCGGTGCCCTAAGTGCCGTCGAGAAAGCAATACTTTCCCTAGAGGATAATCCGATCTTCAACGCTGGAACAGGTTCGACGATGAACCTTGCAGGACGAATAGAAAACGATGCCTCGATAATGGATGGGACTGGACTCGAAAGCGGCTCAGTCGCACTCGTTAACGGAATAAAGAACCCGATTAAGCTCGCACGCTTGATTATGGAAAAAACCGATCACGTGTTGATAGCCGGAAAGACAGCAAGAATACTAGCTAATGCGTTTGCACTTGAGAAAGCCGATCTCAGAACAAGCGAAAGGCTTTCGACCTGGAGAAGAGAAAAGAGAATATTTCAAAACGGAAGATCAAGAGACTTCAAAAGAAACTCTGCTCTTCTCGCGTCGGGCACACTCGGACAAATGGTCGATACAGTGGGAGCGCTGGCGCTGGATTCCCACGGAAGGACTGCAGCAGGAGCTTCCACAGGCGGAATGACCCTTAAACTGCCCGGAAGAATCGGTGACACTGCCGTGATTGGAGCAGGGCTTTACGCGGACGACCGTCTAGGTGCAGCAACAGCCACGGGAATAGGCGAGCTAGCGATCAGGATGGTGCTTTCGAAGTCAGCCTGTGATCTTATGAGATCAAAAACGCCACAGGCAGCCTCAACTCAGGTAATCAGATCTGCGAATTCGAGAGTTGGACGAGGATTGGGCATCATAGCATTGGATAGGAAAGGCCGCTACGGAGCGGCACACAGTACCAAGCACCTTTGCTGGGCGACACTCGATAGCAAAGGAGGTCTGGCGAGAATGAACGGTCAGCGAGTCCCTTGATGACGGCGCAATTGAGCGAGAAGGCTTTTAAGCCGACAATTTTGCGTTAAGCCGCATCCTCAAAAGGGGGCTGGCCAAAATTGCTAGAAAGGACGCAATTTGAGGAGTGGGGAGAAGAGGAGGACTGGGGCGGAGACGATGAATGGGGAGACAATGACTGGGGCAGTGGCGACGACTCTAACGGCGAAGAGAACTAAGGAATCACTTCTAAGCCCAAGAAGCTACTCTGAGTCTTGATCCGTCGACCGAACAGGATTGATGGTCGCATCTGTGTTCCCCGGTTATAAACAGCTGAGTTACGAGTATCATATGTCGCTCTCAACGATTCTGCTTCTTCATAAGGCGAAGAAGAAAAATGAAAAACTTAGATCATACTCTAAAAGCCATCATACTCGTTTTGCTCGGAATTGGTGCCACAGCACTTCTCCCCGCACATAACGCATCAGCCACGACGACAATTCAGAAATCGGACTATCAACAAACTAGCTTCTCACGCGTGATCGACTTCTATGACTACGTACGCCAGTACGCGACAGAAAATGGGATAACTCCACCCTCTACTACTGAACATGCTTATCTCTATACCAACTACGTTAACGTACAAGGTTTCCAACTATTCTACGTAGGTCTAGTCAATGCGACGCACAACGGTCGATATGTTACCATACCCATGCAAACATTCTTCGAACACTACAACACCCCCAAGGGCAAAGACGCCATCACGGCCTCGTCGTTCCTCTCACTCGTAGCGTTTAACGAAAGTGCTTCGGGTGATCTCTATCCCAACTCACCGGACCGGACCGATTCCGTCTACGCATCTTTCAGCCTCGGCGTAGACATGTCATCTTACACCAGCGGTCATGCGATCCCACTAGTCGCTTCCAGTCAGGTGATCCCTCTGACAACCACAGATAACCTCCACTGGACCTGGGGACTCAAATATACTAACCTCAACGCCATTTGGTGGAAGATTAACCCCGACCCGTTCTATCCCAGCTGGGATGCTAATACCCCCAGAGGCATTGCGCAGTACAGTGAATTGACCTTCCAATACAGCTTAACTATTGACCCGACTGCTAAAACCGCGAAGCTAACATCAAGCTACACAGTTGGTCGTGTTACTGACCTTTGGCTGGTGGGCCAGACCCCAGCATTACACCTGAACTCTACAGGCACATACTACGGAAACGGTACAAGGATCAACACCCAATCAGTCTACAGCTATCTCCAACAGAGACAAATGAAACTATCAATCGTCCTCGCCAACAAAACCATCCTTGCCAGTGAGAAATCAACAGACGACTCTGAAACAGGTCAGAATGTAGACAACGATACAACCGCAGACGTCAGCAATACGGCAATAGATACGAAGGCTGCCGATGGTGAACCCGTATTCAAGTCTGACTTCGGCGTTAAAGCGAACTATATGTTATACGACGCCTCGGACTCTAACCCAACGAGTGTCCCAGCCGTGACCCGAACTGTGGGAAGATTGGGTTGGGGTGGAAATCCTGCATTTGCATTCCAAAATGTTCTCACCGGCTTTCTACCACTGTTCGTTGCCCACGTCGCCCCGGAGCTGTATAACCAAGCCAAGAGTGGACTTGTTGACTTCAGTGTGTCAAACTACCTCTACATCATATCCTACCCACAGTGGAACGGATACAAGATCGTTCACGACCCCGACTTTACCGCATTCTTCCAGCCATCCCAAGGCACAGGCTTGTTGACCGTGATCTTCATAGCGGTCGCGGCTGCGGCAACCGTCGGCGGTGTCGTTGCATTTCTCCTCCGTAAAAGAAGAACAGGAGACATAGCATTGACCTCCGGACCAGCAACGCAAAATCCAGCCCCACCTTCACCTTCAAGCTCGCCTGGCCCCGCATAAACAAGGGCACATGAGCAACCTCCTCCTTTTTCTAATTTTTCTTGTTTCTGCTAGATCCGACCTCACGATCTGACCTGGTCAAACGGTTTCGATCAAATTTTCGAGGGTATTGCTTCGGGCTCTTCTTTATTTCTTGATTACAATCTCAAGTAACGCTGTATCTTCACAGTGCAAGAAAAGGTTCACGCAACGTTAATATCCAGTCGCGTGGAGAATTCACTCGATCGGGAGCTTCGGGAGCAAACCGAGCAGTAAAGCTCCGGTCAGGAAATAGAAAGGAACGGAAAACATGGAATTCTCGGATGAACCCAGAAGCTGGGTGGAGGAGGCAAGGAGCAGGATCAAGCGGATCGAAGACCTAAGCCCGAAGGACAGGCTTGACATGGTCTACGGTATAGGGCTATGCTGTTCAACTCTAGCCAAGAGTATGCAGGGCTGGATGCAATGGATAGGGAACCTATCTCTCAAAGATTTCGACCAGCTTGAGCTCGAGGAAATATTTGGAATAATCAAGAAAGCAACCGTGCAATTGATGGAATTGGATATCGACAAGACCGAAAAATATGAACAATCTCACGGACTGCGTCAAAAGGCGCCAAATCAAAATCGACTTGTAAGTTAGATCCCAAGCAACTAGGTCAAGGTCCGAGAACTAGGTTTCTCAAAACGAACAACCGAAGCAGGCGTCATCCTCCAAAGAGGATGATCGTAGTAATTGCTGAGTTTAGCATACACCCCATAGGAAAAGGCACAAGCGTGGGACGCTATGTGAAGGCCGCGGTGGCTGCTATTTCGCAGATTGAAGGGCTTAGGTATCAAGTCAATCCAATGTCAACCGTTCTTGAGGCCGAGAAAATCGAAACTATTCTTCGAGCGGTGACGGCTGCCCATAGAGCCGTGAGGGCTCTTGGAGCCCGTAGAGTCTCGTCTTTTCTGAGAATCGATGACAGACAAGACAAGCAAAGAAATATGCAAGACAAAGTCCGGGTTGTAACTTACTAAACCAACGATCTGCACAGAACCAAGTCAATCCCTCACGTCTCTTGTTTGACTCAGAATCAATGATCGATCTCATGAGTGACCGAATGAACCAATGGTCCGATACCTTCAGATGGTCCAAGTCCGTCCAACCGCATCCCTAGCTCAGTCCCCGATGCTCGGCCTTTCTCATCAATCGCGGCGAAAGGGGTTGAAGATTTGTACGCGGAGCCAAGGAGAGAAGGCCCTTTGTATCACTGACACTCTGACCAGAATGTCGAAGAATGCCAGAGTTACGCGTAACCCGGACGAAAAAGGACACGAAAACTAGCGCAACTCTTTCTGAACTCCGAGTCGGCCAAGTCAGGATCCCCCTTCCGAACCGGTTTCCCATCAGCCCAGAGCGGAACGCACTAAAACCAGCGGGGATTAAAGATCCGTTGCCTGGAGAAGTTGCGGTACTGGCTCGTCTCGGACAGCCAGACACGATCAAGAGAATTCTCACACAAGAAGACGCTCTAAAGTCAATGGCTCGATTCTTATCCCGTGAAACTGGTGCGGACGCTCTTCGCCTCCTTTACTTCTCCTTCCTGAAAGGAGCGAACATTTCGAACGCAGACGACCTAAAAACTATCCTCGACCTACAATACCTAGCGGGTCTCGACCTCATCACTGTCCAGCATACACCGGACATGTCGCCTGGCGATTTCGACGCTCAATTAGGCTTCGCTGAACGATGGATGGACGAGAGAGGAGTCGACAAACCATTGATGCCAATAATTTTGGCAACAGACGACGGAAAATTGGCAATTGAATTAGTGGGAATAACGGCGAAGCACGGTAGCAAAGCTGTCGGTCTCGATCTTCGAGGCGGTTTCCACTACCATGCATTGAGAGCGGTTGAGGATTACAAGAAAAAGAACCCTGATGTTTGGATCCACGCGTTGCAAGTTCCACCAAAGATCCGGCTGAGCCGTCATCCTCTTCCATGTAGTCAGGGGATGATACTGCCGATGTTCGGAGTCGACAGCTTCTCAAGGTGGATAGTGCCTCCGCCACCGACACCATTGACAAAGGACGTGATCAACGTGTTCGACCCAAAGGGCTGGGGCAGCCTAAAGAAGAAAGATTTCGAAGAAATACGGAAGAACACTACCAACTGCAAATGTGCCGTCTGTCAAGGCAAGGACCTTGAACCATTCTACGAAGGCAAAGTACTGGACGTCCTGGCCCGTGCCAAAGTACATGACCATCTTGCGCAAAGAATTGAGCTTGAGAAGACTCGAGACTCGATCAAAGAAGGAGAATTTCTGTCTCTTCTGAATTCCAAAGAGTATCCAAGGGAATTTCTCAAACAAATGCCAAGCCGAGAGGAAGATTGACCGATAGTAGAAGTCTACTCTGTTGGTTGTTCCTCTGGCGGCCGAGGAGCTGATTCCTCCATTGAAGACGTCGCGGACACTTCCGCGTCATCATCTTGCGGTTTAGCCTCAGCTACAAGCATCATTAGACTCGGCAGGTCAACCTCCGCCTTCGTTCGCCAGCCCAGGCTTATCATGCCTGTCTCATCCTCTTCCAAATACCCAGTGCGCAGAAAAGTGTCGGTGAGCGTTAATGTCCTCCACCTCCCTGCTTTCTCTGCAATCATAATCTCAAGCTCCTTACGCTCCACCTTCCCTTGTTTCGACACTACTAAGGACAGAGCTGCTGCCAACGCAGCGAGGTTGTCGATTCGCCATCCCGACATTCTCGCTTCCTTGGGAGTCAGTGTACCCCTTAGGCGGACGAAATATCGGAACTTGTCGGCTTCGTCGTCATCGGGCGAGTACTCACCAATCCCCCCCGCTTCGACCTTCTTTACCTGCAAGTCCAGCTCCTTCAAGTCCTCGTCAAGTTGAGCCAATACCTTCTCGTAGGATTTACCAATCCCTGCTTTCAACTCCCAAGCTTTGGCACCCGGCACTCGGCCACGTTTGAAGAAAAGCATGTGAGCGGCACGCTTCAATCGCTCGCTGGGAAATGACGGTTCAGGTTGAGTCGGAGGACTGACGATTGGCTGATTATCCCTTTGATCCGCTTGGGCCGACTCGTCTCTACGTTCCTGCCCCGACTCGCGTTCGGTTTGAACTTCCTCCATGATAGTCTACCTCGCTTCTCGCGGTATTGCAATCGGGAAACTTACGGGTGTCGCTTCCTTGCGTATACTCGGCTGCACTCTAGGAGTGAGGGTCAACTCTCCGCCTTTCGATTCAAGGGTTGCGTAGCCGTAAGTCACCAGGAAACTTGCTAGTTGCGCTCGTGATACAGTCTCGCTTCGATTCTGACCATTTACAAAAGCCCAATAGTCTATTTTTGTCTTCGTCCCGGCCATTTCCTTCAGCTCGATCCAGAACTCGTCGAGCTTCTTGCCGAAGGCTTTGTCCGCGATCATTCCCAGACGGTGGAGTTCCTCTGCCTCTGTCGTTAAGGGTAGGGACATTGGACTCGGCTGGAATCTCTTCCACCGCTCGAAGAAAGGTAGCATTTTCGTCCAATAATCCAGGGCTTCTTGAGCTGTCGGGATCGTTAATTGTTCGAATTCTACTATCGGATGCCATGATAATAGGAGGAATCCGGCGAGTTGATCTCGGGACATTCCTCGAAGCTTCTCTTGCAACATTGATGGATCTATGTAGAGGGTGCTCGATTGGAATCTGAGGTTGGCACTCTGTAGGCCTACGACTTTTGCAAGACTCGCGAGGGCTTTCATATCCAGGAGATGATCTCCAAACTCCGTCCATTCCTGCGCGTGCAGCCTCAGTATTCTAAGTGCTTCACTGATATCGAGCAGGAATGGGTTGAACCTCCTATTTTCGATAGACACGCATGTCTCGATGAGTTCCTTGAGTTCGCGCCGGGCTCCTCCCCTCTTCCTCCCAGTGTGTTTGGAACCTGCTTGCAATTTGTTCGACACGAGTTACTTTAGCTCCTTGACGACCGAGGCCCCTTCCACGTTCTGCACAACCACTACGTGGACATCTTGCCCTTCGGGCAATGTAACTTCACCGGGTGTGATCGCAATGTATTCGCTCGGGTCGCTTGATGTAGCCGCGGCATAGATCAGCTTCGTGACGGTTTCTCTGTTTTTCGGATCCATATGCACGTCGAATTCGTCAATCGCCCGGAATGGGGATTCGACATATTGCTGCAATGACAATAGAAAGGCTATGATAGCGACTGTTCTTTCTCCGCCGCTGGGAGCTAAGCTGTCGAGGGAAACGGGATCGTTCCCCTTGAACCCTGCGTATAATTCAAGGCCGGATTTTTCGATCTCCTTGGCAGGTTTCAGTACAATCCTTCCCTTGGCACCTACTTCGGCGAGAAGGCTGTCGTATCGGATCGAAAGATCCTCGAACAGTTTCTCCATGATCGTGCGCCATTTTGCTAGTCGCTCGCGGAGATCATGCAGAACTTCCCCTCGGTTCAGTTCTACGACCTCTGCCTTCTTCTTCAGGTCCTCGTAGATACCAGCATAGTTGCGGTAGAGCTTCTCTACATCTTCTGACAAGTGGGCGAGTGGCTTGAGCCGATCCTCTACGGTCGCTATGTCAACGCTAATTGTCTGGAACTCTCTTGGTGTATCGAATCTGGGACCTAGTTGAGACGCCTGTGCTTGCAAAGGGTGCAACTCTTCGAACCCCAGCCTGATCTGTGTCTCAAGCTCACGTATCTGCTCATCCATGGCGGCAATCTTGAAGCTGTTCACTTCTCGCTTGACTTTCGATTCAACCAGTGTGTCCATGTTCTTGTTGAGTTCACTTGTTAGGTCGAGGATACTCTTTCGGAGGTTACTGGATTGTTCATTCTCTAGAGTCGAAGATCGGGAGAGTTGTCGTGCTTCTTCATCTATCTCTACTATCGCTCGTCTAACGTCTGCATTCACAGAAACCTCGCTAGGATTCGGGTTAATATTCAGTTTGCTTGTTAGTTTGAGAATTTCTTTCGTCCTCTCTATCCATTTGGTGGCGGCGGCTCTGAAGCCCCGTTGATGTTCTATGTTCAGCTGTTCTCCCCTGAACTTCTCGATCTCAGCATTCAATTCTAACAATCGACGGGTTGTCTCCTGGCTTCTCTTGTCGGACACCTCATGCTCGGTCTTCGCGTCCGCCAAGTCATCTCGAACTCTTGCGACACGATCATCTAGTCTCTTCTGCGATGCTTCCTTCCTGATGATCTTTCGCCAGACAAGCTCTCTTTGTAGATCTTGCAATTGCTGCTCTAGCTTCTTCTTCGACTCCCACCTTTCATGTTCTCGCCTCCAATGCTCATAGGTCTCTCTGGTCCCTTCAAGGACGGAGGCCATTGCTTGATGCTCTGTTGTTAGCTTCTGCAGTCTTTCAGAGGACTCAAGCACTTCTTTCCTATAGGCCGCGAAACCAACGGCGTCTTCCAGCATGAGAAGCTTCTCTGTTGGTGTCACAGATCCGAATCGGCCGACCATTAGCTGGTGCATTATAACCAGCATATTGTCAGGGTTCAACCCGACGTTTGACAATCCTTCTAGGACGTCGGTCTTTGAGACGGGTTTGTTGTTGAGGAGATAGTTGTAATCTCCGGATTTTTTGAGAATTCGAGTGAGGGTAACGGAGTCTCCTCGTGCATGAGGAAATGGTTTCACGCTTTTTAGGCCAGTATTGTCCAAAACGATCGAAACTCTCGCCTCTTCTTCGCCCCATCGGATCAAGTCGCTAAGCCGTTTTGCTCGTTCCGTGTAGGTTTGTCCGAGGACCACGCTGATCCCTAAGAGGATTGAGGATTTGCCTGCGCCGTTTGGTCCGATTATGAGGTTTAGTCCCGGTTCTAATGGGACACTGGCGTTAGTGTATGACATGAAATTGGTGAGTTGGACTTCTCGTATCAGTGGTTGTGGCTTCCTGGTTTCTTAGACGGTAGACTGATCTTGAGACGCTGTTGAAAAATATGTTCGACACTCAGAACTGTATATGTTTATATATGCGATCTCGGTTTTTGCATTCAACCGGTGCTAGGTGCGGGTTTGAGGCGTCTTGGCAAAGTTCTGCACCTGTCAAAAAGCGGCAACCTCATCGTTCGCCTAGAAACGAACAATCCTCCACAAGTCGGGACGGAAGTATTCGATCCGAAATTGGAAAAGATTGGGACAGTGAACAACGTAATGGGTCCTGTGGCAGCTCCATATCTTTCGGTAACTCCGGCCAGTCAGGAAACAAGGGACAAGCTGGCAGGGAGAATTGTCTACCTCCTTGAGAAGAGGTAGAATCTGGTTAAGAGATTCCAGCAGATGGTAGAAGAGCTAGAAAGGACGACCCAACGACAACAGCCGGAGCAAGAAACTCCTAGGCGGATACGGGTATGTCCGGAGTGTGGTGGATCGCGGTTGATGAGGGATTATGATGCCGCCGAGGTAGTTTGTGTAGCGTGCGGTACTGTTGTTGTTGAGAAGATTGCCGACACACGGCCAGAATGGCGTGCGTTCGACGATGAGCAACGTGCAAAACGCGCTCGTGTTGGAGCACCAATGACGTTCACTATTCACGATAAGGGACTATCGACGATAATCGACTGGCGTGATCGTCCAACCGGGACGAAGTCGGTCAGTGCGGATCAAAGGATCGAGCTTTACAAGCTTCGTAAGTGGCAGAGGAGGGTTCGAGTCTCGGATGCGACGGAACGCAACCTTGCGGTCGCCTTGTCTGAGCTTAGCAAGCTGTCAGCGGCGCTGTCTCTTCCGAAAAATATTCTTGAGACCGCCTCGGTAATCTATCGAAGGGCGATCAAGAGAAGGCTGATTCGGGGACGATCCATACACAACGTTACCGCTGCTGCGATCTACATGTCCTGCCGTCAATGCAGCGTCCCACGGACGTTAGATGAGATAGCGACTGCCTCCACGCTGAACAAGAAGGACATTGGACGGAGCTACAGGTTCATGTTGCGAGAACTGGGGATGTTTGTCCCCCCTTCGACCAACCGGCATTACGCCGCCCGATTCTCCAACAAGTTGGCCATATCTGGAAAGGCGGAGACTATTGCGATTAAGATATTGGAGATTGCTCGTGCCATGAAACTCACAAGCGGCAGAGGACCTGCTGGCATAGCTGCGGCTTCCACTTACATCGCCACCGTGTTGACGAACGAAAGGAAGACCCAGAGGGAGATTGCTGAGATTGCGAACGTTACTGAGGTCACGATCAGAAACAGGTACAAGGAACTCTTGGAGAAGTTGATGATCGAAGTGCCGATCTAGGGCCACCTACTTTCCGAACCATAATATACTTCATGAAACCGCCGCTCTAGTAGCTGTACATTTTGCATTCTGACATTGACTCTGAAATGGATAGGCGTGGGATCAAGTCACTAATCGTCTTCGGAGACTCGACTAACGGGAATCCGGACCTATGCTATTTGGTTGGAAGCTCGTTGCCGCGAGGAGGGATCTATCTCAAACGAATAAACGAAGATCCCGTATTGGTCGTCAGTAACATTGACCTCGGAAACGCAAGTCAAGGACGGATAAAGAAACTAAAGACCTACACTGACTACGGCTACGAAAAAATCAACGCGATGTATGATCGAGAGGAAGCAAGGACGAGGTTCTACGAGAAACTCATTCGGGACGAGGGGCTGCGGGGACCATTCGTAATCGGTGGAAAAAATGAACTAGCCAACAGCCTGCTGCTAGTGGACTCTCTTAGGCGCAGAGGCTTCAAGATCGTTGGCGAGAAGAGTCCGACGATCGTGGAGGCAGCACGGGAGACCAAGGATGGTTGGGAGATTGAGAGGCTGCGCGAGATGGGCCGGAAGACTGCGCGAGTGGTTGAGAAGACTCTCGCATTCCTGCGGAAGGGAGAGGCCCGGCGGGGCAAGATCATCCATCAAGGCAAACCGCTGACAGCGGGGAGAGTAAGGAGACTAATTGGGCGGTTGCTTGCCGATTCCGGGATTATTGCTCCGGAAGACACGATATTCGCCCCAGGCAAATCTTCGGCCGACCCACACAATCGAGGTGGTGACGATGATCCCGTGATCCCAGGGGAGCCGATAGTCTATGACATATTTCCCCAGGAGCCTGACGGTTACTTTTTCGATTGTACGCGGACCTACAGCTATGGCCGGCCAAATGCAAAAGTGAAGGAGATGTACGATAGCGTATTGGAAGCACAGAACCTCGCATTAGACCTGATCAAGGAAGGGGCATCTTGTAAAGATGTGATGCTTAGCGTTTGCAATAGCTTTGAGTCACGGGGCTACCCTACAGTAAGGCAACTTGCCATGAGGAAGACGGTTAAGGGCGCGGCCGAGGCAAGACACAGGGGTTTCATCCACAGCCTTGGACACGGCGTTGGGCTAACAATTGGAGAGCGACCATATCTCTCCATCTCAAGTGATTATCCGTTGACAAAAGGGATGGCAGTTACAGTAGAGCCTGGACTATACGATCCGAGGTGGGGGGGTGTGCGATTGGAGGACATTGTCATAGTCGGGTCTCCCTCACAGAATCTGACGAATTTGGCGAAGGATATGGAGTTATAGTAGAAGGAAGCCAACCTAGTATCAGAGAGGAAGGGGAGAGCCAGGCTGGCGGGGATGCAACCGAGGCCACGTATCCGGGTGATATCGTCCGGAGGGGTCGTGTATAGATGGGAGAAAGAGAGTCCATTGTTTCTCTTGCTCGGAAGCAATCGTCGCGGAGTTTGGTGCCTCCCGAAAGGATTGATCGAGGAGAACGAGGACGAGGTTACCACTGCGATGAGAGAGGTTAGGGAGGAGACCGGGGTAAGTCGGGTCAAGCTTCACGGTAAAGTTGGCGTCATAAAGTACCAGTTCGGTTTCAGAGCCAAGACGTTTGACAAGACAGTACACTTCTTCTTGTTCGAGACTGACCAGGCCGACGCG
>VBBA01000320.1 GCA_005888675.1 Candidatus Bathyarchaeota archaeon
TGACAGTTCTAGAAGAAATCCAGAAACCAAATCTAACGAGGGAGGAGATGGAGTACGCGGTAAGAAAGCTCGGAAGGCAGCCCGGCAGTGTCGAATGGGCCATGCTAGAAGCAGAGTGGTCGGAACATTGCAGCTACAAATCATCAAGACAAGTCTTGAAACAACTGCCAACAAAAGGTCCCCGAGTGCTAGTTGGGCCAGGCTATGATGCTGGAGTCGTTGATGTAGGCGAAGGATGGGTCGTCACGTTTCACATCGAGAGCCACAATCATCCCTCAGCCATCGACCCCTACGGTGGTGCCGCAACCGGAGTGGGCGGAGTCGTACGGGATATCTTGAGCCTAGGCACACGACCCATTGCCTTATTGGATCCATTGAGATTCGGCAAGCTCGACAGTCCGCACAGCCGCTGGCTCTTCGAGAATGTGGTACGCGGAATAGGCGATTACGGCAATTGTATCGGCGTACCGACAGTGGGTGGAGAAGTTGAGTTCGATGAGTCTTTTGAACGAAACTGTCTCGTTGATGTAGTTTGTGTCGGTCTAGGGAAGAAGAAGGATCTTGTAATGGCAGACGCGGACACGCCCGGTGATCTGGTCTACCTTGTAGGAGGAAGCACTGGCCGAGACGGTATCAGAGGAGCAAGCTTCGCAAGCAGAGTTCTCACCGAGAAGTCGGATACTGAGAGGTCGGCTGTTCAAGTGCCTGACCCATTCGCCAAGAAATTGATAATCGAGGCAGTGCTTGAAGCAGTAAACTCTGGTCTTGTTAGGGGAATGAAAGACCTCGGCGGGGGCGGAATTACTTGTGCCCTCTCCGAAATGGCGGCGAAGGGCGGTACAGGTATGAGGATAGAACTGGACAAGGTGAGAAAGAGAGAGCCAGACATGCACGCTGCTGAGATAATGATCTCGGAGTCGCAGGAGAGAATGGCCCTAGTGATCAATCCGAAAATGGAAGATAGGCTCATCCAGACCCTGGAGAAATATGAAATCCCATACTCCAGGATAGGCACCGTAACAAATGATGGTCAGCTAACGATTACGATGGGCGGAGACATTGTTGCGAGTGCACCTTCACGATTTGTTGCCGAGGCTCCGCTGGCCCATCACTCGTCTCGGAAGCCCGTCTACATAGACAAGCTAGAAAAAACAAATCATCCCGACGCGCCTAAGGATCTTGGCCGAACGCTTCTTCGATTATTGGCAAGCTCAAACATTGCTAGCAAGGAATGGATCTATCGGCAATACGACCATGAAGTCGGCATACGAACATTAGTGAAACCGGGAGACGCCGACTCAGCCCATCTGCGATTACCAAACGGGAAACGATTGGCCATTGCAATAGGAGGCAACAGTAAGCGTTGCTATCTTGATCCATACTGGGGATCGGTCGGAGCAGTCTCTGAAGCACTCTGTAACCTCGCCGCAACAGGCGCTCAGCCTCTCGCCGTGGTCGATCATCTACAGTTCGGCAACCCAAACAACCCAGAAGTGTACTGGACATTCAAGGAGACGGTCCGAGGAATAACCGACTACTTGACCGCTGTCAAAGTAGCATGCGTAGGTGGAAAAGTGAGCTTCTACAATGAAGACGCGGAAACCGGGACTGCGATCAAACCTTCACCAGTCATCTCCGCAATCGGACTTGTCGAGAAACAGACACGTCCAATCAGGGAAGGATTCACTGAAAAAGACAGTGATATTGTCATCGTCGGAGAAACAGACCCGGAGATGGGAGGCTCCGAGTATTACGAGCATATTCATCGAGTGGTAGGTGGGATAGTACCTAGGGTTAGATTGAAAACCGAGAAGAAGCTACTCGCTGCCATCGTGAGAACACTGAGAAGTAACCTGGCGCTGTCAGCACACGACTGCTCGAAAGGAGGCTTGGCTGTGACTCTGTCCGAGATGACGATCAAATCTGGAAGAGTGGGATTCAAAGTCGATCTAGACAAACTGCCGGGAAAAGCTGGTAGAATAGACGAGAAACTCTTCTCAGAATCACCCTCGAGGTTCATACTCGAGACAGAAAGAAGACAGACAAATCGCGTGGTCCGATCATTCCGGCGGGCCGGAATTTCGGCGGGGAAGTTAGGCGAGACAACTGACGATCAACACCTATCGTTCGGAGATAGAATGCAGACTTTCAGGCTAGATCTCTCCGAGGCTAGCGATATCTGGGGTCGGACGACTTCCGAGATAATGGAGGTGCCATCGCAGTGACATTGAAGGAACATTGCGGCGTCATTGGGGTCTACTCGCTCAACGGCAAGCCTGTCGGAGAACGCATAGTAAAGGGTCTTGAAGCGTTACAACATCGCGGCCAAGAGTCTTGGGGAATAGCTGTCAACGGGGAACCGATCCTCAAGGGAATGGGTCTCATAAGCAAGGGAGCCGAAGACAATGCCAGACAGATACTCACCCTCAAAGGCAACCATGGGATAGGACATGTTCGATACTCGACACGCGGCGCCACGACCATCGGCAACGCCCACCCGATCGACATCCAAGACGGACACTTTGCCATAGCCCAGAACGGCACGATCGCGAACACTGAGGACATCGAACCATTAGTGAGTAAGGAGTTCAAACTCCAAGGAACCACTACCGACACAAAACTAGCAGGACTGAGACTTCTACAACACTACCGCGGCACGAAAAACTGGACGGAAGCGTTCAAGCTACTGAGCAAGGAATTAAGCGGCTCCTACAGCTTCGTCATACTTACTGCGAACGGCGAAGTCCTCGGTGCAAGGGACGAAGCCGGATACCGACCACTATGCATTGGATACGACGAAGTAAGCAACACATACATTCTTGCCTCGGAAAGTTGCGCGTTGCAGGCAATGCAAGCAGACCTTGTCAGAGACGTCGACCCCGGCGAACTAGTCAGGCTAAGCAAGGACGGGATCGAATCAACAAGATTTGCCCAAGCTCCACGCCACTACCACTGCCCATTCGAGTACACATACTTCGCCCATCCAAGCTCCAAGATCGACAATCAATACGTTTACGAAGCACGAAAAGAGCTAGGACGCATACTCGCCAAGAAGTATCCATTCAAAGCAGATGTCGTCGTACCGGTCCCAGACTCGGCCAGGCCTGCCGCGCTTGGCTATTCTGAGGTAAGCGGTATCCCAATGGAGGAGGGACTGATGAAGGATCGTTATCGACGCAAAGGCAGTCTTCGCAGTTTCATAGAGCCAACTCATGAAAGCCGTGAAGAGATCGTGCGCAGAATCGTAGTGATCAAGCCAGTTGTAGAGGGAAGGAACATCATTGTCATAGATGACAGCATAGTTCGCGGCACCAGTTCCAGAAGCATCGTCCGCTCATTGAAGGAAGCCGGAGCAAAGAAGATCTACATGGTGGTAACTTTTCCACCAATCCGGCATCCATGTTACATGGGTATAGACTTCCCCACTAGGGAAGAGTTGGTAGCTGCAAGAGTTGGGGACGATCATCTTTCCATTTCAGAGATCAACACGCGAGTTGCAAAGGAGATCGGAGTAGACGAGTTCGGGTATAACGACATCCAGGGGCTCAGCAAGGGAACAGGTCTCAAAGAGAACGAAATGTGCTATGCCTGTGTCACTGGAGTCTATCTGGGCTTGAAGAAGGACCCAGTCCTTCGAACAAGAGAAGAGATGAAGGCATAGGTCCCTGGGGGGATTGAACGAGTGAAAGCACTCGTCATAGGAAGCGGCGGGAGGGAACACACCCTAGCATGGGCATTATCTAGAGACTCGAAGATAGACGAGCTCTACGCAGCCCCGGGCAACCCTGGAATTGCAGAGGTCGCAAAGTGTGTCCCCATCAATACCACCAAAATAGATGACCTGGCCTCGTTCGCCAAACGGAACAAGATCGACCTCACCGTCGTTGGTCCGGAACAGCCACTGGCACTTGGAATCGTTGACGTATTTCAAAAACAGGAACTTCTCATCTTCGGCCCAGACCAAAAGGCTGCCCGGATAGAGACATCGAAGAGCTTTGCCAAGAACCTCTGTTCAAAGTTCCACATCCCAACCCCAAAGTGGCAGGCGTTCTCCAAAGCTAGGGAGGCGATAGACGCGCTTGAACAGTTCGGTCCGCCATGGGTTGTAAAAGCCGATGGGTTAGCAGCAGGGAAAGGGACGACCGTCACCCGAGATCGTCGTGACGCTGAGGAAGCGGTGAAACGAGAGCTTACGCGTGAAGGAGGCAGGGTCCTGTTTGAAGAGTTCATCGACGGCTGGGAGGCCACCTTCATGGCGACAGTCTCATCAGGAAGGGTCCAGTGGCTGACTCCAGCATTCCAAGATTACAAGCCCGTGTACGACGGAGACCTTGGTCCAAACACTGGAGGCATGGGAGGCTACACTCCAGTCCCCACGGTCACACACTCCCTCCTAGAGAATGTCAAGAATTCTATCCTGACGCCGACGGTCGAAGCAATGGAGAGAACCGGAGTGCATTTCCAAGGAGTGTTGAACCTCAATGCAATCATCAAGCATGGGACAGAAGATCCGTACGTGTTGGAGTTCAACGCCCGCTTCGGAGACCCTGAGTGTCAGGGAGTAATGGCGCTTGTCCAGGACGGACTTGTGGAACAC
>VBBA01000321.1 GCA_005888675.1 Candidatus Bathyarchaeota archaeon
ACATTAGGGACATCTCTGATAGGATTGGGTAACCTCATAGACGTGCTACTCCTCACTGTTGTAGTCCGAGCTTTCGGAAAGCCCTCTTTCCTCAAAGCGTTCTTAGGCGTTGTCCCCTCTTTCGCGGCTTCGGGGACGGCAAGAGAGGACCAGACTGTAATACTATATGGCAATCAGACGCAGAAGTATGGACCATTCTCTCGATTTATCGTTGAGGGACTAAACAGGGGCCAACAAGTTGTTTGTTTTTACCAAGGAGAAGAAGGATTTGTAAATGACTCACTTGAAAAGAACGGAGTGACCGTAAGCAGTCAAATCCTCAGAGGCAACCTACGGCTTCTACCGCTCCACACATTGTATCAACAACGTGGCTACTTTGACGAAAACTCTGTCCTTGGGATCATGAAGGAATTGGAGGAAGAGGCGCGTTCTCAAGGCAAGGAAGGGTTACGCGTCCTCCTAGATTATGGGGATACAGTGAGGCAACCACTGAAGAGGCTTGTCGAACACCTATCAGACACTCGATGGACAAGACCCGATCATTTCCTTAACATCTTAATGGCTTTCGAAAAGGAAGCGATCACCAATCCGGAAGCATTGGCTCTTCTGAAGAAAAGTGTTCAGGTCCTAGATCTCGCGGAGACTCCGGAGGTCTTCTCTAGAACTCTTGGCCTTACTCATAGTGAGATCAGCGGCAAGAAGATCCTCCTTGAGTACGATCCATTATCGGACCTTGATAAGATGTTGAAGGCTCTAGTAGCGGAGGCTGCGTCAAACTTGGAAAGAACTGTAGTCTTCACCCGAACGGACGGTCCAGCACGGTCCCTGGCCGGTAGCCAACCGGGATTGAAGATGCTACTTCTCACCACTAAAGTTTCGAAACCGAGCATTGAAAAAGAAAACTTAGTCCTGCTGCCGGCCTACGACAGTAGTCTGATCCTCGACTCGTTAGACAAGACAATAGAAACGTACGCCGCGGCCCATTTTACAGTAATATTCGACGATATTACACACATGATCTTCATGCTGGGTCAAGAGAGAGCCTACGGGTTAGTCCGACAGGCCCTTGAGTTGATGGTGTCCGACAAGGTCACAGCCATCTTCCTAATGAACCTGAAAGCTCACGATCACAAGATGATCAGCGTTTTCGAGAGTTTGTTCGACATTGAGATAGAGTCTAGGCCGGAAGCGAGGGTACCGGAAGTAAGGAAGAAAGTTTCGATGGCTAGTTGAATCCCAGACTCGTGACCGATGTTCAGGGCAGTAGGAATATTGTCGCTAGGCCCTGTCTTCCTTATTGATGACTTGGAACAGTATGCGATAGTACAATCTCATAGCATCCCGGCCCTTCGCAAGGGAGTAGTCAGTATGTTCATTATGCAAAGAAACTCCCGCAAAGTATAGCCCGGCGAGGGACGAGAAGTACTTCTCGCTACCAGTCAATCTCCTGACCAAGGCACGATGAAACTCGATGATGTGCTTTACGAACCCGTCGTCTCTACCTGCAGCGTATCTCCAGAACTCCTCAGTCTCAACGCCGAATGAAGTAGGCAACTCTAGTATTCTACACATGTTTGCAAGTTCCGTTCTAACAAACTCCCATCTCTCATCATGCATCCTCTCAAAAGGATCGGGCCGATCATCTTTCACTTTGCTCTGAACCAATAAAGCGTTGACATAATATTGTGATGCCTTCAGCAATCTTTCACTCTCGAACTCGGGGAACATGGTTTGAAGCATGATCGAGAACTGGAGTGATGCCCCATCGAAGTCATGCCGATCTTGGGCAACGAAGCCTTCGATCGTACTATTTGCTGCTCTATCAGCAAGCTCTTCTATGTCGTACGTGTTTACGGTTTGTTTCTTGGGTACAGTCACACTACGAAGTAGCTGTGCACGTTCAGCGGTTTGAGTTGTCTCTGTGTACGTCAACTTTGCTTTCGCTAAACTCCAACTATCTCAGTGGATTATAACGGTCGCCTACTTTTCCCACGAAAAAAATTCTATGGGCCTTATATGCGGAGTTCGCGACTCCCTCACGCACGCACTTTCGCCGAGGCACTATTTCGACGAGTTAAGTGAAATGGTCTTGGCTTGACCAGAAGAGGAAGTTCTTCCGCAAACCGAGAAAAAGGAAGAATCCTCCCATAATGTCGAGAGCTCCCCCGACCGCGAAAAGACCGATTGAAAGTATATCGTTCAGGAGGAAGGTCCCGACTCCGAGACTGAAGAAGATCCCACTAAGTGAGATGTACACCCATGCTCTGGCAGCCACGCTGCTCTTGAAGAGATGGATAGTCCTGAGACTGTAATAGGATA
>VBBA01000169.1 GCA_005888675.1 Candidatus Bathyarchaeota archaeon
ACCGTTTAGGCACTTGTTTGTTGCAATATTACTGATAGGGCTCGCTTTAGGAGCTAGCTACGCTGGCTATCTTGGAGCAAGCTCCGCCTACAGTCAGTTGCGGACACTGGTCTCACGGCTGACAGGCACGAATAATCAACCAATCCAATCTGCTAACGGTAGCGTCTGCTGGAGTACGAGTTCCAGTGATGGACTAGTTCTCCAAGCCACATTGGCAAATGCGGGCCGGGCTGTCACCGTTACAATGGTAGTCGACACAGGTGCATACATCAGTGCAGCTCCCAGAGAACTGGCAACCCAGCTCGGAGTCAATCCATACAGTGGGAATCCAGTCGAATTGGGAAGTGTCTACGGCCAGAGCGAAGTAGGATACATTCATACCGTAAGTCTAACGCTTGCAAACATGCATACTGTCCAGATTCCCATTGCGATAATGCTCTCTAACTCAGTGCCTTATGTGCTCGGCCGACAGGGATTCCTGAACCAGTTCACACTTCAGGTCGAGCAGAGCTCAAGCATGTTTTGCCTCAAACAGAACTGAGCCTCGGGAACTATTCAAACCCCCCAGGGATTCACGATGAAACGACTGTCCCCAATAGAATGCTTCCATGATTCTTATCTAGAGTCCGCCTAGAGAAACGATTAGGTCAGTTAGAAGCGCAGCTAGGATACCGATGAATATTCCCAGCATCATGACATCGTTGGTTGTTTGTCTCCTTCCTGAATTGTACATGAACAATGTCACATAGATTAGGGCCCCAGCAGCGAGCGAGAGAAAGAGGATCTTGGTGAATGTTGAGGCGGTGATGCTACCTATCAATGTGCCGAGGAAGGTTGGGCCGCCTGCGATCAGGCCCATCCTGGCTAGAAAGGAAGGTGTTGGTCTCTCGTTACTTGCCGCCAGGGGGCCCGCGATTCCGAAGCCTTCTGTAGCATTGTGAGCTGCGAATCCTATTACGAGGAGAACGGCGAGTGAGACTGCTCCCGAGGCATAGGATTGTCCAATTGCTAACCCTTCAGCAAAATTATGTAGTCCGATGCTCATTGCTATCATTGTTGCCAGATTGTACGGGTTCCCGAGAAGCTCGGCTACTTGCTGTCGTTGCAGGAGTATCCTCTTACGGTTAGAATCCAGAGTATCCACCACTTCTTCCGCAGAAACGACAACCTTCTGCGGTTCCGCCGAGGCTACAATCAGAGCCTTGGCGTATCGTCGTTCGTAAGCTGTTAGCATGAAGAGTCCGAGGCCTAATCCGGCAAGCATCACAGTAAGATCGAGTAAAGCAATGGTTCCGCTTGACTGACCCGCATAGGCGCTGGATGCTGCGTCCTTAACAGTAGTCCACGCGTTTGCAAGGACGTCGGATATCAAGAAGACTAGGATGCCGATAGACACCGCGTTGAGAAATCCTTTCACCCTCGCGCTGACATTTCGTAGTATTGCGACGGGCAAGCCGAGAAATACAGTGAACCCAGCGATCGCTCCCATCAAGAGGAGCTGTGGGTAATCAATCACGTGCTGAGACCATTATAGCGTCGACACATCTCGACTATAAGGTCATAGCCACTGATAACTCCTGACAATATCGATCAAAATAACATAGTGCTTCTAGATCCCTCTCTTGAAGAAGAGAAGCAATCTCGACTTCTTATGTTGGTTACTTTTCTAGGTCGGTTGAGTGTAGGGCAACGGCAATCGAACCTACTAGTAATTTTGATATTGTGGGATACTATCTATTCCACCGATTCTCTGTTCGCGTGGATAGGGGGCTTCTTGATCGCTTTCCTTACCGCGTCAGAATCCCTCAACAAATAACAAGTCGAATTTCTCGTCCTCCAACAGATCTTCGCGATCCCTTCGGTTACCAGTCTTATGAGTTTGGTGGGATGAGCCTGAACGTCATGCCACTGCCAGCCTTGGTAGTTGGGCACGTTCGCAGCCGAGTCCTCATGATTAATTGCTAAGCGTAGAACTTTGACGTATTCCGGAAACTTCGCCAAGAACAAGGATATCTTTGACGACGGGTCAAACCTGGTTACAATGTCTTCAGACGAACGGGGCTCAATCGACGATTCGGTGTTCTTCAAAGCAATCCTCTACTAGCTATTGTTTCCTCTTTCAAGATTCGATCAAACCATAGGTACGAGTTTGAGGGCTGGGTATCCTTTTCCAATGTCGAACTTGACTCCACAGATTGGAGTGAATGGTTTTACACCGAATACGAGGAAGGATCCCTCGCCGCTTCGGATTTTCAGATGATAGTCTGCGATCCGGAGAAAGTCATCCCTTATTTTCGTGTGTCTAAACGCTAATCCAATATTGAGTGCGCCGTAGTCGCGCATATTTGCAGATATTTCTGTGAATCCGGGTAGGGATAGATCCTCACCGTATATCTGTTGGACCTTGTCATAGTCGATCATCAGCATTTTCGGTGATGATATGTCGTCGAGGGTCTTCCATCCGGCCATGAATGATACCATGTCGGTCGAAAGCTTTCCTTTCAGAGAGACTTTCCATTTCTTGGGAGTAGAATCTAGATTGAAATCTACTATTCTGACCCTCTCGTCCAACGCCTCATTTCCGATGTAAGGTCTAAGCATCTCCCCGGCAGAGTCAGCACTCACACTGGCAAGTGGTAAGATGAAACAACTACCGCCCTGATTGACCCAATTTGCCTTCATGATGTTGAGAAACATCTGCACTGTACTGGGGGAGGTGCTGCTGTCAAGATCGATGAGCACGAAGGATCCTCGTCTCACTCCTCCGCCGAGTAAGGCGTCAAGGTCGACGCTACCTGTTGAGAACATGCCACTTGGATGAGGAATCGGCGGGGGGAGCTTCGGACTCTCAATCGTCCCGTTATGAGGGGCCGCTGGCGGAAGGAGTGAGAAGCGGCCATTTTCTAGGGAATAGAGTCCCTTATTCAATGGAACCCTAAAACCTCTCAATTTGTTTACCGTGAACGATCTGGAGATTCTCCCTTCCATCTCTCCAGAGGATAATGTGATTATTCCATCGACAAGATGTCCGAGATCTCCTGTCTTCCCTCCCTCGGTTATGAGGACAACGCTCATCTTGCTTTCCTCAAGTTCTGACAGGATCGCAGACTCTAGCATTCCTCTGCCTTCGTCTGTCGCGTTCCTTATCGCTCCTTCCCAGCTATCAATAACCATGACGGATTTCTGGCCTGAATGCTTTAGTCGGAGGACCTTGTTGAACACGTTATCAGCTTCAGGTCCTCGAAGATCTTGAAACTCGGCCACCCACTCTGCCCGGGCAACTCTTCCTGACATCGTGTCCATAACTTCGTCTAGCCAAGGAAAGTGTTGACGAAGCTTGGTCGGCGAGGTTCTGCTTGATGCGTAGACCTTGTGCCTTTCGACCAGCCTGCGGAGAATCTCCAGGGCCAGAGTCGTCTTCCCAGTTCCGGGGGCTCCTTGGACTAGCAGAACATGGCCAGGTACCTGAAGGAAGCTGAGGATCATGGTCAGCATATCCTGACCTCCCTCTGCCTGGTTAATCCAGGACTCTACAGGAAGAGCTTCTTGGTTTACAACGGTTTGAGTTTCCGGCTCGGCCTCAGTTGCCATGTTCTCGCCAAAGTATACCATTCGGCGACAGAGTTTTGTTTTCCGTAACATGCTGACGCCTCGTTACGGTAACATGGTTGGGGGTGTTTTTTCCAGATTTGCGGAGAGTCAATATGTTTCCCGGCGATATATTACGCGTCAACATATTCCGGTCCCAGTACCCTACCTTCTTCCCGACCCGTTTGAAGAGAAGCGCATTTTTCAGAACGACTTTACGAACCATTGCTAAGGATTTTCTTTCACGCCTGGAAAACGGCCCGGGTCAACAGTGACAGTCAGAGGAATCGATGAGTTGTGAAGGTGAAAAGTGTCTATGAAATTCTACCGACCGGAAAAAGTGTCCGCAATCTTCCTATCTGCCGCATCCGCACAAAGATGATAGAAGAGCAAAAATCTGAGTCAGCGGTAAACTGGGTATTCATAGATTCTTTCCAGAATTGTCGCGCTTGGGATGGTCATATTCTTCTGACTAAGCGGATCGGCTCAGCACCATTTGGCCGAGAATGGCCAACAGGCCTCCGGTCAAAGCCATAGGAGGGCCCAGCACCCCGAACCCTTCCAAGGGCGATCCTACTATGATCACCAGTAGTGACATAGCCACCGCCACTGTCCCCCAGAGAGTTTGCAACCTCTCAGCAGAGTACAACATTATTCCGCACAAGATTACGACGAAACCGAATATGGTTGGGAGGGCTGCGTCGGGCACGATTGGTGGTTTGAATGTTTCGGGGAGGGCGATTGAGAGCTCCAAACTTCCCCCAAAAAGCGAGAGAATCGAGGGAATCCTAAACCTTCCCGAAGTGTCCAAAGGAAATCAGACGGGCTCGCACTCTCAGAATCTAAAAATCATTTGTGTCAGAATGCGTGCCAACAAAATTGTGCGGGGCAGGATGCAGCGCACTAGTATACCATTGGGCATGAGCAAGTTTCGCGTGGAACCCTGAGGGCGATCAGCAGCACCCATGGTCTTGGGAGCCCGGAATCGTCCCATATAGTTGCTGCACCTTAGGCGACTTTGGGAGTTCGGTGGCGAAACCATAGCAGACGAAGCCCACCAAGTGTAGCCAGTACCGCACTCCCAGTGAGTATTGCCCAGATCGGCAAAGACGCAACCAACAATAGACAGCCGAAGAGGCCTAGCCATGAAAAGAACGGTGTTGTCAATCGCTGTTCTTTGCGCAGCTGTAGGGCGGAGAAGTGAGTAATAATGTACCATGTGAGGGTGAATATGCTAGCAACCGCCAACAGCCTTCGAAGGTCGAAGCTCAGGGCTAAAGCAAGAACTATCACACCTATCGTCAGAACAGCATTTCGAGGAACGTGGAATTTCGGGTGTATCGATCCCAGCCAGCGCGGAAGTTCATTTGCCTCGCCCATCGTGTATGCGACTCGCGAGGCGGTTAGAAGATCTCCAACTAGTTCGCTAAGAGATGCAGTCCAAGCAGCTGCCAGAATTACCAATCCTCCCCAAGTTCCGACGGCCTGTGTCGCGGCCCTGAAAAGTGGCACATCATCTCTCCCCATTGACTCAGGACCTAGTATTCCTAGGGTAGTTGCTGCAACAGCGAGGAAAACCACTGCCGCCAACGCAATCCCACCCAAGATAGCGACGGGAATCGTCCGCCGTGGATTCTTGATTTCCCCAGCCATAATGGCTGTTCGCATGAAACCGTCCCATGTCCAGAAGAATATCGCTGCTCCGGCTAACACGCCGAAGGGCCCGTTATCTCCTAATAGATTCGTGAAATGATTGGGGCTTACGGTGGGGGTGGAAAATGCGACGAAGATTCCCAAGAGTGATACGTTCACAACCATGAGAGTGATCAATACCTTAGTAGTTAGTTGAACGTGAAAGAAGTTGAGGACCAAAACGGCAAGAATCACGACGGCAGCGAACAGCTGTATGGGTAGACTTGGTAATATTTGGACTGAGTAAGCCGCGAATGCGAGTGAAATGACGCTTAAAGAGAAGATTCCCTTCCCGAGATATGCACAACCAGCAATGAATCCGACTGTCTTATGATTGAACTCTCGTGCCCAAGTAAAGGCTCCTCCTTCCTTCGGATAGTTCACGCCTAGTTGCGCGGCGCTGATGCCTGTTGCCAGCGCAATGAGACCTCCCAGAATCATTGCAACTAGGATACCGCTGCCAGCCCTCGCTGTTGCTGACCCAATGGCTCCAAAAATGCCCGTCCCAATGATCATCGCAGCTGTCATTAGAGTGGCCGTGTTCCGCCCAAGAGTGCGCGCAAGCGACGCTCTTGATTCAGGTTTCTCAGTCACAATGGTCACACTTTGAATCCACGTTCTCTCTAGAATTGTTCTCTTGAAAGGACTGTAGCTTGGATTCATGAGTCTTGTCCAGGGCACTTTTCAATGAATGAGCTAAATCGGCCGCTGTGCCCATACCCCAGTAATGGATGAAGATGTAACGCAGCTCCTCGAAGGTCATATGGTTATGAATGACCATGACCTCAACTCCATTCCTAGTGCCCTTCTGAAAGGAGGCCCAGGAAGTGAGACCCATGAATGGACGCATGCATCTGCTGTCAATCGTCACGGCTACCTCAGTTCGCGGAAAGCTCACTTTCACAACACCTTCGTCTGAAAACACTTCGGCTTTGACACCAAGGATTTCTTCTATTCTTTTCCGTTCACTTCGCTCGCCGCCCTTAGTCACAACCTGTGAATAATATTGAGAAGGTTAATTGAACATTGTCTCCGATCGGTGAGAACTTTCCCGTTTCGCTGGAGCGGCAAATTGCGGTGCAACGGAAATCTATTCTATTGGTATCGTTCCGAAGACTTTGGTGAACTTTTCATCGTCAAAGTGCAAGTCTAGTGCGCTTGCAATCTTATGGACGTTCTTGTAGGCGATACCGAGGCATCCTGACGCGCCAGGAGACGGGGCCATGTTTGCGCAGATATTTACTCCATTTTTAGGAACCTCTGGGAGAGTAAACTCACCAAGCCTCAACTCTCGTGTTCTTTTGTTGATACCCACGGTGCGTACTCCTCCAAATTCTGGCGCGGGTTTCAAGTCAGCGTACGGAATCGAGGGCACAATCTTTCTCGCCTCATATTTCCAAAAGAGATGCCTTCCCACACCTGGTAATGAATATGCAATATTCTTGATCATGATGTTTCGGATTGCCTTCTTTGAGATGACGGTATCGAGAAGTACGGAGTCAAGGTTGTCGATGAATTCTTTGATGTCTGGCTTGTCCTTTTCAAACATCAGAGTCGGCGTTGCCGTTGGTCCATATCGGGTAACCGCGCCGTCCCACTCTCTGTCAGCATGGGTAGCAGCGAAAGGCACGCCTTCTTCTTGAAACGTGTACACCTTCCCATTAATTATTGAAGGGGAGGTGTAGAATTTGCCAGCTACGGGAAAGGCAACGAAGTCGGCCCCTAAGCCAAGTTGTTTCGCGAAGGAAAGCGTGTACGAGCCGGCGGAGACCACGAGATATCGAGCCGAGAAACTTCCAGCGTTATCGGTATGGACATCATAACCCTCTGATACATTTTCTATTCGTTTCACTTTCGTGTTGAACTTGACATTGATTTTCTTGTCTTGGCGCTTGCTCGCGTTGTCTTGGAAGGACGTTGCGAGCTCGCCAAAATCAACCATGTCTGCCTGCAGTCTGATTATTCCTATCTCTTCGTCCCTTTTCCGCCCTCTCACAATATACGGTTCCAGTTTGGCGATCTCTTCCTTGTCTTCCATTAATTCTGCATAAGGGAAGACTGGCTTCACGGTATCGTGGAATTTTTTCCTTAGGTAGTCTCGCTCATTCCTTCCCACTGCAAGTACCATGCCGCTTTTCGTGCGCCTGAGAATGTCGTACTCACGCCCGTACTCGCTGTTCGCGTAAGACGGGATCATGTCAGAATATCGTTTTATTGCCTTCATCACTTCCGGTGAGTAGTTGAGCTCGCCGCCGAAGGGATGGCGAGTCTGACTGTTTGTTCTCCTATTGGATGCGATCTGGCCCGCACTGTTTTCCTTTTCAAGAAACAATAGACTCTGCAGGTTGGTGAATTCTGCGAGCAAGAATCCGGTGGCGGTCCCCACCGCACCCATTCCGATGATTGCTACGTCGTAGACATCTCTCATCAATCATCACGAGCTTACTGAAGAAGAGAAGATGGGCTTTTGTAAATTGGGTCGACTCAACAAGCCAAGTAGTTTAGCAAGAAGCATTGTCTTTTCTGTGGTTGGAAGAACCGAGTGCTGACAATAGAACATTCCTTAACGGAAACACCTCACATCACTTCCGCAGGTGCCAAAGACTCGGGACGACCTTGAAGATGAAACAAGGAAGATTGCTCATACGTCCTTGTAGATTGCAGCCCGATGACTTGCTGGAGTGAAGGCGTATACTTTGTCTGTCTCTGGGTTGTAGGCAATGGTATGTGCTCCTAGCTCCGTCTTCACCGTCTGAACGAGCTTCATTGTGTCGGTGTCGAAGACATGGATCACCCCCGGCTCTCCGATAGCTACGTAGAGGTGGTGCAGCCGTGAATTGTAGAATATCACGTCGGGCGGACCACTTAAGTCTGAAACGCGTGATACTCTTCCCGACTGCAAATCGATGGTGAATAGTCCGCCTTGGTCACAGGCGCAGAAGAGCCTTCGATTCTCAGAGTCGATGTCGAGCCCATGCGGACCCGTTGCGGGAATTTCGAAGCTGGTTGTTATTCCGTACGGATCTTTGCTTTCGATAGCGACTATCTGTGGGGGCTTGGAAACGTTGACGTAAAAACGGTCCATCTTGCTATCGAAGACGGTCCACCGTGTTCTTCCAGGCACAATAATGTCGGCGGTTAGAAATTTCTTCTTCGTCTCAACCATTGAGACGGTGATTGGATTAGGGTCATCCTGCTTGGATACGTTTGCTGCGAGCAGAGTATTCCTTGAAGGATCGAAGGCCAATCCGTTGGGAAAGCCTCCGACCCTCACCTTCTCTAGCTTCTCCTCTCGACCAAATGGAAATACTCCCACAGTCTTCTCCCCACGGTTAGAAGTGAACACCAAGTCTCTCTCGTTGGAGACGAGTACGCCAGCCACGCCGGGAAGGCCAGGAATAGAATGAAGATACTTGTCTCGGCGGGAGTCGATCACGTCTACCGCGTCATTCGAGGTATGAGCAACGTACAGGATCCCTGATTTGACATGGACGGCTGCATGGTCAAAGCCGCCGTTCTTCTGGTGTGTTGGCAGTTCTATGTAGCCGACGTGTTTGAGGCTGAAATGGGGGACCTACCGCGCAGGTTGCGCGACGTTGTACTCTAGCTTCTGAGTTCCTTCCGTCTTGAGCTGGCAGTACTTGTACAAGGCATCGTAAGTGGGGAATTGCAGACGCATATTGTCAAAGTCGTCCTTTGCAAGGTTTCGGAAACCATGCGCCGCTGCCTCTAGGCCTGCGGACTCAGGAGGTGGATTCGGGATTTTCGCGTCAGCACCTCTCACTATCTTGGCGAGTTCCAGTAGAGCTGGGTCAGTCAATTTGTACTTCTTGATGATAGCGTCAAAACTGACACGCTCCTCGCCGTTCTCCTTGTAGTGAGTTAGTTCTACTCCCTTGGCGTCATAGGCTATTGCTCCAGTATCTTTGACGACTTGGGGAATTGTCTCAGGTGGGACGAAGAGGAATTCGGGGTTCTTGTCTACGAATTTCTTGATTAGCCATGGGCAGGCTATTCTGTCGACTTTTGCTTTTTCTCGGGTTACCCATTTCATGCTTGTTTCTCACTCATGGTAGATTATCTACTCAGCCGTAGGTAGATCATCTACACATATAAGCCTAACTGATGCATGTAGGGAGGGAGTAGGCCGATGCCTAGATTAATGCCTCATGGAATGAAGGTGGGGGCCGTCTCGCTCTGGTTGCTCCTGCTTCTCTCGGAGAGACCGATGTACGGTTATGAGATAATTAGGGAATTGGAGAAAAGGTTCTCTGGATATTGGAAGCCAAAGACGGGAACCATCTATCCCGCGCTTGAGAGGCTGGAGAAGAACAAGCTTGTTACAAGCCGGATCGAGTTTCGGGAAGACGTTCCGGATCGCAAGCACTACGCACTGACGGACAAGGGGCGATTAGAACTCAGTAGTACGATGGTCTACTGGACGAAGATGACGGAGATTCTTGAGACCTATCGCGAAACCCATCAGTCAATCTTCAGACACAAAGGCGAGGTTAGGAAACAAGAACTGGCACGGCTCTTCATCCAGTTGGGCCAGGCCTTGCGATCCGGCGACAACGTGGAGGCCAAGACTCTCTTTCCCGACTCGACAGAAAAACCTGTTCGGATAACACTCACCGAACCGATCGGTCTCAAATTCTTCTACGGCAAAGAAAACCACAAGCTAGAAATTCATATGGAAATAGAATGGGTGCCCGATCAGAAGCATCAATCATCCGACCGTGGCAAACCCTAGGAAGAAATACGATCGAAGGCAACCGCGATGTGGTTGAACTGGCTTGGAAGGGACGGCAAGATTATTCTTGTCGAAAAGGCCGTTCGGACAATTCCATACGGTTTCCTTGGCGTCTTGTATGCAGTCTATCTGAAGCAGTTGGGTTTCGATCTTTTTCTAATCGGAGTCGTGTTGACCGTTACAACAGCCTCTAGTGCATTGTACACGCTGGTTGCCAGCTTTGTTGCGGACTCGCTTGGAAGGAAGAGGACGCTGATTTTCTTCGCATTGATGGACGCTCTTGCGGGTGCCCTTCTGATTTCGTCGAGCGAGTGGTGGGCACCAGTTGCGGCAGGAATAGTCGGGAACATGACCGTGGGCGCGGGAGAGGTTGGTCCTTACCTATCATTGGAGCAGGCGATTCTGCCTCAGACATCTGATCTTAGGCACAGAACGTTGGCGTTCAGCTTGTACAATCTGATAGGGTACCTTTCAACTGCCATTGGAGCAATCCTGGTGGGACTACCCCACCTGATAGGATATGCT
>VBBA01000362.1 GCA_005888675.1 Candidatus Bathyarchaeota archaeon
CTCGAGAACGCCATAGGTGTTACCTTGCCCTCCTCGACCAGCCACAGGCGAACCAGGATTGAACATGAGAATACCATCTCGCTTCATGTTCATAGGCTGATGACTATGCCCGAACACAATTACGCCCACTCTCTGCGAAACGAACGCATTGAACGCCCGGTCCTCCGTGTACATGCCTGTTCCCTCATGACCATGAACAATGCCAATCGTCCACTTGCCGAGGGTAACCGTTCGACGAGAGGGTAAGCGCGCTCGGACAGTAGGAGAGTCTTGGTTCCCATGAACCGCGTATGTTGGAACTAGCCTCGTGAACTGATCGAGAACCCCAGAAGAGACCAGGTCGCCTGCATGAAGAATAGCGCTGCACGCTTGAGCCTCTTCCAATAGTTGATCGGGCAGTTTTCGTGCCAATACTGGCACATGCGTGTCAGAAACAACCAGGACTCTCAATCAGACCCCTTTTTCAAAGAATAGAGTCGAATACGACAGATTTCGGAGGATTTCGGCCCGGCCAAGGCAACCTCTCCCGAACGGCACGAGTGAGTTTATTATAGTACTTAGTTCCCGGGGCGGGACAGTTGGAATAAGCATGCCACAAGCCTATTGCGTCAAGTGCAAGACAAGCGTGGAGATTAAGAATCCGCAGAACGTCACGCTCAAGAACGGCAAGCCCGCCGTCTCTGGAGTCTGTCCGAACTGTGGGACCAAGGTCTTCCGCATCGGACGAGCGTAGTACCTCCGCCTTCCGCCTGTATTCACGCTCGAACTCCTTCGTTCTCTCCTGATCATTTGTTAACTTCCATTTTCAGTTACCGGTAATCTTTAACCAGTCAGCCGTCTAGAACGATTTAGATTGGGCAATCCAAATGGAAGAATCGCCGTCCTTCTGATCGTGTGCCTCACAACGGCATTCGCCACTCAAGGCCTTCGTGTTCGAGCCGTCAGCAGCCCCCACGAGGGAAGGATACTCTACCTTTCACAGACAAACGAAGGGCGCGGCCTAACATCCTCACCTGCCGGGCCTGACACGAACCGCAGCCTTCCGCTCTTTCCTGCGGGCCTATCCTTCATACTTCCTACTATCCAGGGTCCAAGCCTAGTGTCCGGTGCCTCCCTCTCCGGCCAAGTTTCATTCTTCCTTTGGTTGGCCTCCAATACTACATCGCGGGTCCAACTGCAAGCAACCTTCACGCAAACTGGGTCCAATACCACTTTGACCGGAGTTGGACCTGGCCAAATTTCATTGAGCTCTACGGCAAGGGAATACCATTTGAATTATACAATCCAATCGCTAACCGGAGGGATACCGCTTTACGCGGGGATTCCTGCATACATTTCACTTGCTCTCCAGAGTCCAACGCCAGTGTCATCGGACATCAGACTCTTCTGGGGATCTTCCGCAAAGGTTTCGAGGATAGTTATGCCATTCACAAACTACGCCTCGGTTCAAAGCGTAAAAATCACTGATTATCGCGGAGCTGAGAATCAAACTTTCAATGTTCAGGCACCACCCAACCAAAACATTGTATTTTTCACAGCGAACATCCGAGATATTTTTGGCACTGGATCCAGCGGGGACATTTCCCTCGTTAACCTTACGATCAGTGGGCCTCAAGGACCGGTAAGGGATAGGACGAACGTCACAATGAATTTCTTCTGTCCTCAGGGAGCATGCCCGCAGCCTGCGCAGTACGAGGCCTTCTGGGTATATCCATCTGGAACTCCGGAGGCGACCTACTCTGCCGTAATAGACATCATCGACTCTCAAGGGAACGTGATTCATGACACCAGCGGTGTTCACAGTTTTGGAATTGGCCGATTGGCACCACCGTTCCCCTATCTAGCAGCATTCATATCCGGTGGAGGGCTTGGAGCTGCTGGGCTTGCCACGGGCGCAGTCTATCTTCGACGGCGCCGGACAAAGGAGTACTTGGCTCCTTTCTCGTTTTTTGAGCAGATGACCGGCGGCGAGGTTCCGGGGGGAAGCATGGTCACCGTTGAGGGGAACACCGGTGCAGGAAAGACGACATTATGTTCTGAGGTAATGTATGAAGACTTGAAGCGTGGAAGACCCTGCATCTACGTGGCGGCGGACGACTTTCCGGATCGGATAAGGGACCAAATGCGGGGCCTAGGAATCGACGTTGGTGGCTACGAAAGTGTCGGCCTTCTAAGTTTCGTCGACTGCTACTCCGCTGAGGCGGGACGTATCCCTACTGAGAAATACTCAGTTCCTTCGGTAGGCGACCTTACAACATTGGGAGTGAAGATCTCTTCAGCTCTTCAAGACCAGAAGGCAACCAACCTCTACCTTGATTCTCTCTCACCCTTCGTACCTAGAGCGAAACCAGAGAGCATCGTCTCTTTCGTCCATGCCATCGGTGCAAAAGTAAGAGGCCTGGATGGTAAAGCCTTCTTCACAATGAGCACTGGTTCCGACGAGACAATCCAGCGGCAAATGGAGGACATGGCCGATTGCGTTATCCAGATGGAGGCTTTCGAGGAGAAGGACATAAGACGAAGAAGATTGAGGATAAGGAAATTCAGAAACCGTCGACATCAGGAAAACTGGGCCACTTTCACCATCGAAGATGGGAAGGGAATTATCTTCTACACTAAACAGTCCAGGCGATCTAGTTAGTTAACTAGAAGACTTTGTCTCTTGGGAAGACTTCGATGCCAGTGGACCCGAACTGGTAGGGTCGAATCTGAGTATCATGTGAGATTCCTCTCATCTTCTCAACCTGGACAGCACGCACAAGATTCCCCTCATGCATCAACGAATGAAGCAACACGACTCCATGCGACAGCAACTCTTCCAAGTGTAATCTTCGATCCATAATCGAAGTCTTCAACTCACTTGTAATGATAGATGTTGAACCGGAATCTGAGAGAGCATCGAAGAAGGAGATTATCGCCTTAGCAATCCGGCGCACGTCTTCTCCATCAACAACCTTCGTAATAGTTCGCAAAAGATCATGGAATCCCAATCCTTCAGGCGACGGAGAGAGGGCAGATGCGTGGGGAGTCTCTGTCGATCTAGGCCTCACGCGTCGTAATCCGCTGGCATCCATGACTAGAAGCTTGCCCTTCTTCTCAAGATCGTCCAATCCCCAGTTGAACGACGAAAGGTTCTGCTTCACATGCTCAGGTCTCTCATCAAGAGTAATGTATAATCCGGTTTCGCCACGCAATGCACCGTAGTAGAGGTATTGCATTGCAAAAGTTGTCTTTCCAGAACCAGGGCTGCCAACAACAAGGATGCATCGTCCCTCGGGGAATCCTCCACCGAGAAGTTCATCCAATCCCTTTACTCCAGTCGGCACCCTATCCAAAAACTGCCGTCACTTGAATCGAGCTTTCTGGCCTACCGTATAAAAACAGTATCTCGACGAAGAAAACCGTAAACTGGCATACGCCACTATTCGGGTCAAATAGGCTTCCCAGCATTATGGAGCATTGATCAAGCCCATTGCTGGCCCATTTTGGATCCGGGTCGTTTGGTTGTCCGTTTATGGATATATTCTGTTTATCAATCGTGGAAAAGCAATGGCGTCCCTAATATGATCCAGTTTACAGATCCAGGTCACCGTCCTCTCGAGCCCCAGGCCGAATCCAGCGTGTGGTACACCTCCAAACTTGCGAATATCCAGGTACCATTGGTAGCTTTTCGGATCCATTCCTTCTTCCTTTATCCGTTGTAGAAGAGCGTCGTATTCTGCAATCCTCTCGCCACCGCCAGTGATCTCACCATAACCCTCAGGGGCC
>VBBA01000363.1 GCA_005888675.1 Candidatus Bathyarchaeota archaeon
GGGATCTTGAAAAACAGATTATCCGTGTAAGATTTCCAAAAGTCAACGAGTACGTTCGACAGAACAAGCTCAACAAGCTACTATATTCCGATGGTAAGACAAGGCATAGAATCGGTTTCGTGGCAGCGGGCATATCCTACAGTTACCTGGAGCAGGCCCTCTGGGAACTCGGCTGTGACAAGCAATTCCCGTTACTGAAACTGGCTGTGACGTTTCCAATCGAACCCGAGATCGTCGAACAACTTGCAGGCCAGGTTGACAATATTATCATAGTCGAAGAGAAGAGTCCGTTCATTGAGAACCAGATCAAGGGGATTCTCCGAGATCTCATGCAAGAAGGACGCGTGAAGACGACTCCCCAAGTCTATGGGAAAGCCTTCCCTGATGGGGATGGATTTCCGGAGGAGGGAGGCTTCACACCATCTATGGTGATCGAAAAGATTGGACGGCTGGTCATGGACATGAGCGATCCGGCCGCGAAAGTAGACCAGAAGAGGATCAATCAAGAACTGGATCTGATTGCCGAGATCAAGACTTACGGATTATTGGTACCTCCTCGGACACCTGGTTTCTGTGCAGGTTGTCCCCATCGTGAGACCTTGAGCGCTGTTAAGAAGATGCGTGAACAGCCTGCGCACAAGGACATCTTTGCGCATGGGGATATTGGCTGCTATTCGATGTCTTTCCTTCCACCCTTTGCTGAAATGTACAATCTCACCGCTATGGGGCTAGGAGGAGCAGCTGGAAGCGGAATGGACCCATTCGTCACGAACAAACAGTACGCATTGATGGGCGATTCCACTTTCTTCTGGCGTGGAATAACCGCGATCTCCAACTCGATCAAGGAAGGCCAAGACATTCTCTACATCATACTCGATAACAAGACCACGGCTATGACAGGACATCAGCCAACGCCTGCATCTGGTCACAACATAATGGGCGACAAGACCGTAGCGCAGGATATCGAGGGAATAGTGAAGGCTATGGGACGACCGAAGTCAAAGGACAGTTGGGACCGGGTGAGTCGCTTGTGGAATGGACATGAGGTCTACGTGAAACGATTGCCGCCGTCGAATAGGAAACGGTACATGGCAGAGCTGGACAAGGCTTTCGAAAAACCGGGTGTCAAAGTAGTAATTGCTGACAAGGAGTGTGGGATAACATTTCACCGGCGAAAACGGGCCGAGAGAGCCCAGATTGTCGAGAAGCAAGGCTATTTTCCACGTGAATTCTTCGTCAATATCAGTCAGGAAGTGTGCGAGAACTGCCGAGAATGCACTAAGGGCACTGGCTGTCCGGGGTTGACTATCGTTGACACGGATTATGGGGAGAAGATCGGAATCGATCAATCGACATGTGTCTCCGATACCTACTGTACGAAAATAATGGCGTGTCCGTCTTTCGAGAACGTAATTGTTACCAGATCGCATCCTCCGAGGGCACGTGCAAGAAAGATCCCATTGGACGATATTCCACAACCTACATCGGTCCGCAGTTTCAACGATACTTGGAACATCTACGTCAGCGGCGTTGGTGGAATGGGGGTCGGTGTAACCGCCTCGACTTTGGCAAGGGCCGGGACGAAGGCTGGGTACAATGTTCGGTTCAACGATAAGAAAGGACTGGCGATAAGGAATGGTGCCGTCAGTGCACACATAAGTTTCGCTAAGGGGGACGCGAAGATATCGACGATCGTCCCGAATGGCAAGGCCGATCTTCTCTTGGGTATCGATATGCTGGAGGCGGAGAGAAGCTTGGTCTATGCTAGCCACAGCAGGACATCTGCCGTTGTCAATACCAGCAGGGTTCCGACTATACCGATGCTAGCTGGGATGATGAACTATCCACCTGATGTCGAGGATAATATTCAGAAGCATACTAACAACGACGATTACTTCGGCGGTCGGATCGGAGAGATCTCGGAACTGGTTTTTGGTAACAAGTTATTCTCCAACACGATAATGTTGGGAGTTGCTTTCCAGAAGGGATTGATACCGGTCAGTGAGCAGAACCTGGTCGACAGTATCATGGAGACTGTCAGTCCAAAGCAACGTCCGAAGAATATGGAGGCTTTCAGGCTCGGCCGTAAACTTGTTGCCGACCCGAGTCTGCTGGATCTGAAGAATATCGTGGCAGAGCCAGAGGTCTTGATGGCGTATGGGGGACGAGAGGATTACAATTCGATCCTTGAAAGGAAGACCCGCTCGCTCCAGCATGCCTATTGGCAATGGTGGAAGGGTCCCAGTATGGCGAGGGAATATCGTAAGATGGTCGAGGAGGCTGTCGGAAGGATGGGATTTGATGACGAGACGAATAAGCATCTTGCACGACGCCTCTACGATCTCATCTTATGGGATGGACCTAGCTATGCGCAGAAGTATCTGAACCGTGTGGAGGCAGTGTTCAAGCTAGATCGTCCGGACCGCGGATACGCTGCAACGAAGGCGGTTATTCGGAACCTTCACAAGGTTATGGCCGTCAAGGATGAATTCTTCACGGCGCAATTATTGACCGATGATGAAAAGCTGGAACGCGACAAAGTCAGGTACAACATCGACGAAGAAAACGGGGATAGGATTAGTTACGTGCACATTAATGAACCAGAATTTTACCTGTTCGGTCGACAGATCCGGTT
>VBBA01000170.1 GCA_005888675.1 Candidatus Bathyarchaeota archaeon
CATTGACTCTGGTCTTGTGGGGGTATACGGTGGTCCTTGGATGCAGTACTTCATCGCCTCCTGGATATATTCTACTAGACGTGACGTTGTAATTGTTGGTGCACCGTCTCTGATTAGGAGTTCGCCAGCGAGGCCGTTGAGGAAGGCTGCGGCCGTCGAGGCACGGAACGGATCAACGTGCTGAGTTAGAAGACTACCAACCATTCCAGTCAACGCGTCTCCGGTGCCACCGACTGTCATGAACGGGGTGCCGGATCTTGCTCGTTTTACATGAACAGGATCGGCGATGACATCGATTGCGCCTTTCAGGATTACTGTCGCCTCAACCTCCTTTGCCAACTGGACTGTCGATTCTTCCCTTACCTGCATATCCTCGCTGACCTTGCGTTGCGTTATCGCAGCAAATTCACCCGTATGCGGAGTGAGCACTGTTGGTGTCTTGAACTTTCTACGTCGACGCCCATAGACCTTTAGGGCGTCCGCATCCAAGACGAGTGGTTTCATCTGTGATTCGACAAGTGATATGAGTTTCCAAACTGCTTCTGCGGTTTCTTCGTGTAGTCCGATTCCTGGACCGATTATTATCGCGTCCGATTTCTTCACCCAAGGCTCGAGCGTCTCAATGGATTTCGTGTTCACGTGTTGTCCCTGGAGTTTGATCGTTATGAGATCCGGAGAGTAGGAGGCGATTATGTTGGCTGTTTGTTCCGGGCTAGCGACGTACACGAGATCTGTTCCCATCTTACTCGCTGCTAGTGCAGCGTATGCCGGTGCCCCAGTGAAATTTTCACTGCCACCAATAATGAGTAATCTTCCAAAGTCACCTTTGCGACTGTTAAATGGTCGTGGCTTCCATAGGACCTTGTAATCACCTGGGCCGGCATAGGTCTCAGCTTCTGCGGGTATCCCGATAGGGAGAATGACCAATTCGCCAACGTAGTCATGTGATCTATCGAGTCCTCGTTTCTTCTTATGCAAGCAAACTGTCAGGTCCGCTTTGACAGCATCGCCGTGTGGCTCGCCGGAGTCACTGTCTAATCCTGAAGGGAGATCGATTGCAACCTTGAATCCTTCGGATCGGTTAATCATCCGAACCGCGCCCAACAAAGGTTGACGCAATTCGCCCTTGATTCCCGTTCCGACAACGGCATCGACAATGGCTCCGCCCTTGAAGGGTCTCAACAATCCTGAGTCAGCTATGCTCTCGAACTGTATTGAGTCGGTCATTGACTTGACTGCTGTGAGTTGATTTCTCGCGGACTGGTCATGAATGTCAGTTTCTCTTCCAACGAGGAATACTCGGACCTGATAGCCCGCCGCGGCTAGGTGTCGTGCAGTTGCGAATCCGTCTCCGCCATTTCGCCCCGGGCCGGAAACTACTACAATCTTCTTGTCCAGTTTTTGTTTGTTGATCTGCTGGATTATTTGTGTGGCTGTCCCGTATCCGGCGCACTCCATTAGTTGCTGTTGTGATACGCCGAGATATTCGCTGTTCAACTCGGCCATTTGCATGGCCTCATGAGTGATGGTTTCCTCAGCAGTCTTCAAGATAGAACTGTTCGTCCTTGAGAGTGTATTTGAGGTGTTTCACTTCTTTCCTTGGTGAGCAATTACAGTGCTGTTTCAGTCCGAGGAAGGATTAGCGACGAAGAAGAAGCTGTATTCTGTCAGTTGAGATTAGATTGGTGGAGCGGTGCTGATCATTATTCCCTGTGGTGTCATCTCGTAGTAATAGCCTCGAGAGGACACGGGTGTCTTACCTAACTTGACTAGTCGCATCGTGCCCCCCCTGCTCAAGCCCTCAGGCGTTTTCCTACGCTCAAGTTCAAGCACGACGTCTGCGAAGTTGACCATGGCATTTTCGATTGATTCGTCGAGGACTTTTGTGTGTAGGGTTGCGAGTCCTATTGCCTTAGCGAACCTAGTCGCGTATTTTAGGACTTGTCCAAACTGGAATACTCGCTTGGCCTCGACCATCAGAAAGAACGGTGTAAGGCTGTCCATTATTACAAATTGTTTCTTGCCTAGGTGTTTCAGTGTGAAGCTTCGGCCTTGGGCAACCAAGTCAGAGAATTTGAAAGTGTTATCGACGATCTTCTCAGGTTCTTCGACTGGGTAAGCCTCGGCCAAACGTTCGACGCCAAGGGCGAAGATATCGATGAAGGCTAGTCTGCCGTCTGCCTCGTACTTGGACACGTCAATTCCGTAGCTACCGACGCTTTCTCTGACGTCTTCAGCAGATTCGTCTATCGCGTAATATAGAACACGAAAGTCTCTTTCGAGCATGTTGACGGCGAGTTGCCTGACGAGCGAGGACTTGCCACTTCCAACTGCTCCAATTACGCCTACCGCCGATGGTCTAGGGATGCCCCCGCCAAGGATCTCGTCCAGGACTTTGATTCCCGTCGGGTCCACCATCGGTCGCCTTCAAGCCTCCATTCTGCTGATTTGATTTAAACGGATTGTACCCTTCTTCTGAGTAAAAGTTGGATCCGGCATTATTATAGGAAAACTGGATGTCATTAGTTAGCACTTAGGTTATTTTGATTGTTCTCTCAGGGGTTATGAGGAACTTGAACCACTTGGACGTATGGGTTCCTCGGTGACTATAGACCCGGATCATTCGGGTGATATCGTCTTCCGTTTCGAGAAGTTTCATCTCGATAACCGTGTCGAATGACGCCCGGATCTCGTTGTAGAAGGATTCCTTGTGGATTCCCTGTTCAACGTTATAGATGCCGACGTTTCCGTGCTTCTTCATTCTTGCGAGGTGGGACTTGACGAACCTTGTGCATAGTTCCTCGGTATTGTATGCTGGCAGCGCGGAGAGGGAGTCGAACATGAGGAAAGCGTGTTCTCCCATTGCTTCTGCGGCACCAGATATGACTACGCTGAGGGCCGCGAGATCGGATGTGTTGTCGACTTGGTATCTCTCCGTGGTTCTTTCTCCTAGAAGCCAGGAGTACATGTCTACGAAGATTATTGGCTCCTGTCTTGGGGAGAATGAGAGACCTAGCTGAGTTAGTTGGTCCTTTACAGTCTGAATTGGGTTGCCGGTTACTACGTAGATGCATTTCAGACCAGCTTTGTAAGCATCCACCAATAGGTTCTGACAAAAGGTCGACTTTCCAACGCCTGGCGGACCGATGACTGCAACATTTAGTCCGGACGTGATGGGCGAAGTTATCAATGGTTTTAGGAGGTCGAAGCTTAGCTGCTTTGTCAGCAGACCATCGGCCATGTTCTAGGCACCGCTCCGTTGTGAATTCGAATCGTGCTCCCAGTCTCGACTCTCGATTCGGGAGTCGATGTGAATCCTAGAGACTAAGAGTGTCCAGAGGAAGGCGGAGATTACTACTCCAAGAGACTTTAGTGATGGGGATGAGACGACGAGGGTGAATAGTAGGAACGAAATTGCATAAAAGAATCCGTAAGTGTGCATCTTTTCAAAGCCCTCGGATGATCTTGCAGTCCACATGTTGTGCAGGATGAATATGAGAAGCGGAGTAAGGATCAGTTCTGCATAGTAGATTGCTGGTAGAAATCCGGTGATCGTCAGCCCTACCAAGAATACGTATGGCGAAATGAGTATGATCGTGGTGAATTTGACTGCGCGTCTTATGTTTCCAAAGACAGTTGCTGTTGTTTTGGTACCTGCTTTCTTGTCTCCTGAATAATCTGGAAGATTTTTGACGGTGCCGTAGGTGAACATGAAGTAGGTAACTAGCCAGAGGACTGGGTTCCAGACGTTGACGTGTCCGGTCACGCTCGTTCCAGCAAGAAATGCTAGACCAACTGCGCCTGAGAATGAGATGAGGCTTGAGAGAGGATGAGCCTTGAACCTCAGAGGAGGAAGAGAGTAGAACGCTGAGTTGAAGATTCCGACTGCTAGGACTATCATGTAGGCGAGTCCTAGGTAGATAGAGAGTGCGGCTGAGAATCCGTAGAAAACTATGATTGAACCAATCGTGGCCTTTTGGCCCATCTGGTCGAGCCAGAAAACCCTGCGAGGCTGGTTCACAACATCCTCCTTTCGATCAGCGTAAGCATTGACGATGTTCGTCGCAGCCGTAACGAAGGATGCGATAATCAGTCCTATACCTAGTTGGGTAATGTTCCAGCCGGCTGTAAGGACGTAGCCTAAGAGAAAACTAGCCGCAGGGAATGTCCAAGTTCTAGGTCGGGAGAGTCGGAAGACCAATGCGACAGTGTGGCCGCTGACAGGGACGGTGCCGAATGCTTGGAGTTGAGATGACGGTTGTAATTGTGAGTCGTAGTATTGAGGGCGTTTCTTTTGTGGCTTTCTCGCCAATAGTATCCCCTAGTTTTGCTGGCTGTTCTGACTTCCGGAATGTTGTCCAGCGTCTGGGCTTGTTGATAGCACGATGGATTGTATAGCTAAAGACGGCCGTTACTATTGCCAGCATGGATTAGTTACAAAATAGTGTAAGACCAAAGCTAATGTCACTGGGTAAAGCGATAAATAAGATGAGACCGAGCGGAACGGGTTCTGAGAAATCGATCGTGGAGTGTATAAACTAAGAATGCCAATGATTGATAGAACACCTACCGGTATTCCGGGATTAGACGAGATCTTAGGAGGAGGCTTCCCTCGCGGGAGAGTCATACTCCTTGTCGGTGGTCCAGGTACTGGGAAGACGATTCTAACCTCGCAGTTCCTCATCAACGGGATAAAGATCTACGGTGAGAACGGCGCCTTCGTCAGTCTAGACGAGACCAAGGCCCATTTCATCCGTGAAATGGGATTGTTCTCCTGGAAGTTTGATGAGTTGGAGAAGGCGAAAAAGTTCGCGTTCATCAACGCGTCCCCATTGAGACACATGCCGGGTGAAGTGAAAATCGGACGCCAGGCAATCGGTCGAAAAGACTTCTCAATCCTCAGCCTCATTGAGGGAATCAAGACACATGCAGAATTGATCAATGCTAAGCGTATCGTTGTTGACCATGTGACTTCGTTGATCTTCCAATACCCGGAGATGGTTGAGCGTAGGACCGCGGTGTTGGATCTCGTGGATGCGCTTGTTAGGACTGGTGCTACATGCTTGATGACTACCGAGTTGAGGGCTATGGGCGCAGTAGAACGTGCCATCCAGTTGGAGGAGTATTTGGCTCACGGTGTGATCATCCTCTCGAACGCAAAGGTTGGCAAGACCTACAACAGGGTCCTCCAAGTTGAGAAGATGCGAGAGACTCCGATCGATATGCAACCTAGACCATACAAGATTTCGACGAATGGTATCGAGGTCTTTCCGAAGGAAACCATCTTCGTCGACTAGACCCAGCACAACCCCCTCCCTTTCCTCCAGTGAGGGAACGACTAACAATCGTTTACCTCTTCCATAATCGCGCAACCAAACCTCACTGAGAGGTAAACACCGAAGGAAAGCGATTTTTCAGTACTTCCCATGCTCAAAGAGGATTAGGGAGCTCTAAAGAACGGAATGATTCGAAGCTGGTCAGGTTTATTAGAAAAACAGAATCTTCCACCGAATGTCTGACAATCAATGGACTTTCTCAAGGAAGCAATAGCAATCGAGCCTGAAATCATCAGGATCAGAAGAGAGATTCATCAGAAACCGGAACTAGCTTACCGAGAACAAACCACGGCAAAACTAGTCGCAGAACAACTCAAAGCGTTAGGAATCCAGGTGAAACAGGGAGTCGGCGGAACAGGAATCTTGGGGATACTCAAAGGTCCAAAACCCGGAAGAGTCGTCGCTCTGAGGGCAGATATGGACGCTCTACCCCTTGATGAGATAGCTGAGGTCGAATTCAAGTCCAAGGTCAAAGGGGTAATGCACGCCTGCGGACATGATACACATGTCGCAATGCTTCTCGGAGCAGCCAAACTCCTCGCCAACCACAAGGACGAGCTTCAAGGCACAGTGAAGTTCCTCTTTCAACCAGCTGAGGAACAAGGGGGCAGGGGAGGAGCGAAACCAATGATCGAAGACGGCGTAATGAAGGATCCCAAGGTCGACTATGTATTTGGCCTTCACATAGACGGCGATCTCAACTCTGGAGTGTTTGGCCTCAAAGGAGGCGCGATAATGGCGGCGCCAGACACGTTCGTGGTCCGGATAATCGGAAGAGGAGGCCACGGCTCTGCGCCTCATCAAACAATTGACCCTGTCTACGTCGCGGCCCAAGTGATAACCGCGCTTCAAGGGGTCTCAGGGAGAATGATCGATCCCGTCCAGCCTTTCGTGGTCACGATAGGATCCGTCCATTCAGGGACTAAGGAGAACATCATACCAGACGAGGCAGTCCTTCAGGGGACGATCAGGACATTAGACGAAGCGACGAGAAAGAGGGCGAAGGCGAAGGTGGAGCAGGTCGCCGAGGGTGTCGCTAGGGCATTCGGCGCCAAGGCAACTGTCGAATTCGAGAAAGATGCCTATCCAGTAACAATCAACGATGAAAAAGTAACGGAGCAGGCTCGGAAGAAATTGAGACAGATACGTGGCACAAGGACGATTGTAAAGGAGCCGATACTTGGAGGAGAGGACTTCTCCAGATTCCTAAACGAAGCTCCCGGCACATTCTATTTCCTCGGAACGAGAAATTCTGCGAAAGGATGCACTTATCGAAACCACAGCTCAAAGTTCAAGGTTGACGAGGACGTTCTCAAATATGGAACCGCTTCACTGGCCCTGTTGGCGTCAGAGTTCACGAAACCAACAGGCATAGAGAATGAATGACAAGGCTACTCCACGATAGCAGATACGAGATCAAGCCTGGAAGGAAAGTTGTTCTAGACGATTATGATCCCAACGACACGTCAGGTTTTGAAGGCAAGGATCAGGATCAGGATGAGAAGGAAGAATCCAAGAAACTCAACGAGAAACTAAGACAACTTCAAGAGAAGCTCTACGCAGAACACAAGAAAAAAGTCCTAGTTGTATTCCAAGCGATGGACACCGGCGGCAAAGACGGGGTCATCCATCGAGTCTTCCAAGGCGTAAACCCGCAAGGAGTCCGAGTCGCCCATTTTGGAGTACCCACACCCGAGGAAAAGACCATGACTCGATACCACTGAGAAAAGGCCGGTTCTTCTGGGCAGTCGCTTCATTGCTTCAGCTAGGGGGACCGTGGTACCTCCACCGGCTCGGCCACCGGAATAGGCAAACCAGACGGCAAGACGTCTCTATCTTCAAGAAGGACACAAAGAGGCAGCAAGGAAACGAAACCATAGCCCACCATCACATAAGGAGCTAACAACGCCACTATCACTAACGGCGCTCCCTTTAGTCCCCCGAGAAAGATTTCCCAGAAGACACCAAAAACGCTGAACAATAAAGTAACACGCAACGGACTCTTCGCCCTCAACCTCAACGCTAACATCCCAAGAGCAAACACCTCGATGATGATGAATGGAAGCGTTGGTGGGATCAAGACTTGGCCGCACCAGCCCGGCATACAATCGATATCTTCCTCGAAAATGATCAGCGGAACTGACAAGAGCAGGTACATGCCAAGAAGCGGTATTCGGCCTCGTATGCCCAGTATCTTTTGGGTCAGCTGCTTTCGATAGACCGACATAACGACAAATCCTCCCACGATGAGCGGGACATCAATGAAGGCCCCGAAAACCATAGTCGCGTCCAGTTCATGACACGGCTGAACCGGACGATATCCGTTTTGTCCCCCGGACCAAGTCGTACCGGGTCTCCCAACCAGGAGCCGTAGCGTACCCAAAGCGAAATCCTAGGAAGGACCCAATTGAAAAAAAGCCAATGAAGTCTCAGGAAATACGGCGAACCATGACGTAATACTTGTTCATGGTTTGCGAAAGCTTAAGCCTGCGCTATCCTATCTCTCATTGATAGACAGGATGCCTTTCTAGGAGCTTCAAGCAACGTCCCGAGCGAGAAAAATGTCTGATGGTCCGCGCATCGCGGTCCTCCCGCTCTCCAACATCAGCTCTGACAATCGAGACGAGTATTTCGCGGACGGCATGACAGAGGAACTGATTTCAACGCTCTCTAGAATTGCAGGCTTGCGAGTCATAGCAAGAACATCTGTCATTCGCTACAAGGCAACGACAAAGCCAATCATCGAGATTGGCAAAGAACTCGGAGTCAACACAATCCTCGAGGGAAGCGTCAGAAAATCCGGCAATAAAATCCGGATTACTGCCCAATTGATCGATGCCTCAAGCGAAGAACATCTCTGGGCACAAGAGTACGATCGTGAGCTTGAAGACATATTCACTATTCAAAGTGACATCGCAAAAAGAATAGCGAAGGCGTTGAAAGTTAGAGTCATGCAGAGCGAAAGCCTGCGACTTGAGAAGAAGGCGACCGGAATACCAGAAGCCTACTCGTTCTACTTGAAGGGTCGACACTCATCAAGCACAAGAGCAGAAGCTGGACTAAATTCTGCAATAGGATATTTCGAGAAAGCCCTCAAAGCCGACCCGAAGTTTGCCCTTGCATACACTGGGCTCGCAGATGCCTATTCGATCTTAGCCCTGCTTGAATTTGTCCCTCCGCGTGAGGCCTTTCCGAAGGCGAAGATTGCTGCCGAGAAAGCCCTGGCTCTGGATGATCGCCTCGCCGAGGCTCACGTGTCTCTTGGTCTGGTTAGGTTCCAGTACGAGTGGGACTGGTCTGGTGCAGAGAAAGAGTTCAAACGTGCTCTTGAGCTGAACTCTGGCTACGCCCCAGCCCACCAATATTATGCTGATTATCTCAAAGCGCTAGGACGGTTCGATGATGCGCTGTCCGAAATGGGACAGGCCAAGTCTCTAGACCCATTATCACTTGCGATCAATACCGGAGTCGGACATGTTCTCTATCTTTCTCGAGAGTACGACCGATCAATAGAGCAGTATCGAAAGACTGTCGATTCCGACCCGGCTTTCATTCCCGCCAGATTATGGTTCGGAAGACCCTACATGCAGAAGGGCATGTTTAGAGAAGCAATCGATCAATTGAAAGAGGCCGTCAAACTCTCAAACGAAAGCACTGTCTCACTAGCCATGCTGGGCCAAGCATACGCCTCAGCTGGACAGGCGAATGAGGCGCAAGAGATTCTTGGCCGACTTTTAGAAAGAGCGAAGAAACAGTACGTCCCATCCTACTGGATCGCACTCGTCCAGATGAGCATAGGAAACAAAGACGAGGCCTTCGCCTGGCTCGAAAGAGCGTATAATGAAAGGTCGAGCTGGCTCGTCTGGGCAAACGTCGAGCCGAGATTCGACCGGCTAAGGGACGATGCAAGATTCGATTCGATACTCTCCCGCATGCGACTAGGAGCCCTACAACCGATTGCCCAAGACGACGTGAAAGTCCGTTCTCTGCTGAGCTCGCTAAGTAATGTGGCTCTTTCCCACTACAAGGTAATTGGAAACTACACACGGCACGATGAGAAAGCAAGGAATCTGTTGAAAGATCTCAAACAGAAGATAATCTCCGGACTAGAATCTTCCGCACCAAAGCACGAGAATTATCTAGTATGGGCTCCGCCAGGGAGCGGGAAAACATTCTTTGTCCATCAGATCAGCGACGCCTTAAGGCAAAACGTCCGATACTCAGAAATCAATCTAGCCGAAACTGACGAGCGAGCCTTCAGAGGGGTCATGACCCAACAAGACATGCTGGACGGTCCATCACTATTCTTTGTGGACGAAGCCGACAGCCGGAAAGTGGAAGCATGGCCATACGAGGCACTAATTCCCTATCTGGATGCGAAAGTGCATCCGAATAGACGGCAGGTATTCATCCTCGCGGGTAGCTCAGGGACCTCCATGAAAGAAATGAAGAGGAACATTACGTCTCATCCAAAAGGACTAGATCTCCTGTCCAGAATACCCCAAGGAAATGAGTATGAGATACCTGCAATGACTCCCGGCGATAGGATACTGATAACCTTGGCCAGTTTGAAACAGGCTGGCCGGGACATTGGTAAGAATGTTATGGAAGTCGAGAAGCTCGCACTATATTACGCCGCGGTAACTCCGGAGCTTGCGAACGCTCGCCAACTGCGAGAGTCCGCGCTGAGATGTGTCGAACGCATGCCCGCTGGAGAGGACAGGGTCAGGTACGATAACTTGTTCGGATCAGGAGACATCCACGGCAAGGAGTTCTGGATTAAGGCACGAACGGACATCCCTGATCTCATAGGTGCCTATGTCCGTCTGGACGATTAGAACTCATATTGACGATTGTCGGAGTCGTTTATTTTGCCCAGAGACACATCTTGCCATCGGCAAAATGCGCATGCTTAGGGAAGGCATCCTGTTCGAACATTCTCAGCTTGCATTGAACGCCATGCGTTGGACAAACTGCAACGCAGAGGCGCATATCCTTCTCGACGGTCATTGTCGTCATTATTCATGAACCGAGGGAATGTGGGCTCTCGGGCTTATTGTTCTTATCCCCTGAGGCCAACTCTGAAGCGATACCAAGCAATTCCGCTACAGCAGTTTTCTTAAGTAGAAGCGCTATCGCCTTTCCTCAGAGAAAGTTATGCAGGTAGCCGCCCAGGCTGGGAAGACCGTTCAGGAAGTTAAGCAATACGACTTATTCATGGACGTTGACTTCACCGGTCTCAAATACACCGGCAAAGTGACTATCGATCTCACTTCAACTGGGGACGTGAATCTCGACGCTGTAAACCTACAAATCATAAGTGTCAGATCCGGAACCAAGAATATCCCATTCAAACAAAACGGACCTGTTGTTGAGATTCAAACCGGCAGATTCTCGGGACCATTAGAGGTCGAATACAAAGGCAAGGTGTCAGACAATTTCACTGGACTCTAC
>VBBA01000364.1 GCA_005888675.1 Candidatus Bathyarchaeota archaeon
ATGCTCTTTGCGCTGGGATCTCTTGCTATTTTCGTGATAGGAGGCCTTACTGGCGTGTTCAACTCATCCCTAGCCTTGGACATTGCCCAGAGAGGAACATTCTTCGTGGTAGGCCATTTCCATTACGTTATGGTCGGCGCTTCACTCTTCGGGCTGTTTGGAGCAACCTACTATTGGTGGCCGAAGATGACTGGCAAAATGCTCAGCGAATCCTTGGGAAAGTTGCACTTCATTGTTTCAATCATCGGTTTCAACCTGATATTCTTTCCAATGTTCTTCCTGATGGACATGCCACGACGAATCGTGACATACACTGCAGATACTGGCTGGGGCCCGCTTAACCTTCTAGCGAGCATCGGCGCGTACATCTTCATTTTCGGTCACATAATCTTCCTAACAAACCTGTTACGAAGCTACGCGCGCGGTCCACCAGCCGGACCTAACCCATGGAATGGAACTACGCTGGAGTGGACGAGTTGGAAAGGAGGAGGCCCATCTCCAATAGGGGTCGCCGCCTCATCGATTGGCAGACCTCTTCTATCATCTCTCTCAGCCGATCCACACAGCGTGAGATCTTCGCACGAGACCGTCGGATCAGAGATTGGTCATCAGCACTGGAGTAGTAGACCGATTGAGTTGTCCCTTGGGCTTGCGGTAGCACTTGCAGGCTTGGGTTTTGGTTTCCCGATTTTCGTCCTTGGCCTCGTGATTCTAGCCTGGGCGCTCGTAGGCTGGGTCTCTGACGATCTTCATGACAAGTTCCTGGTTCCTGACGAACCACCTGGCAACAGATGGCCGTTCCAGACAACGACGAAGTTGAAGCTGGGGATGTGGGCGTTTATCAGCTCTGAGTTTACCTTCTTCGGCGTGCTTCTTGGCAGCTATGCTTTCGTGAGATACAACTTCTCATACTGGCCGCCACCGGGGAGCATTCACAACATTCCCGTTGGCGGTGCTAACACGATCATACTCTTGACCAGCGGATTGACCATGTTGCTAGCAGTTCAATCGATCAAGACGGACACAATCAAGCATGTGAGGGCACTACTCGGGTCCACCCTATTGTTGGGAACCGTGTTCATGATCATCAAGGGAAGCGAATGGTACGATCTCCTAACCGGTAATCCACCGTTCACGCCGCAAACCGGCTTGCCTGGAAGCACATTTTTCGTAATAACCGGCATACATGGCGCCCACGTGATCGCGGGACTGGTAGCCTTAGTCTATCTATTGGTCCGGACCAGAAATGGATGGACACCCGGGAAACGGGCGACCGTCGAACATTTCGGGCTGTACTGGGCTTTCGTCGACATGGTATGGGTATTCGTGTTTCCATTACTCTATCTGATATGAGTCGAGTATTATGGGATACAAAGTCACACCATTGGCTGTCTGGGCATATGTCGTAATAGTCGCTATTGTACAAATTGTCTTGGTGAGTTATCAGGGTCTAAGTTCGTCACTCTTGAACCCGGTTATCATCGTTCTAGCTTTCAGCCAAGCCGCTATCATAGTGATGTTTGGACTTCAGATCTGGTATGAGAAACCGTTCGTTATCCTGGCCGTCGCATCGGCATTCTTCTCAGCTCTCGCAATCACTTTAGCTCTCGGGTCAATAGCACATTAGAGAACACGGAGTGAAAAAGAATGAGTATTGAAGAATACGCACCCGATAGAAAAGTGCTAGGGGTCCTAATTGTGGTCGGCTTGATCCTCGCGGCTGGGATGTTGCTCGTTTTGCAACCTAGTACGGAAGTAAACGTCAAGATACCGGACGGCGTGTCCTCAAGCCCGACCCTGAGTTTTCAACCGCGCAATTTGTCGGTGAAAGTTAGCCTAAACAACACGATCGTCTGGACGGACTCTGACACGGGAGGGCAAGCACATACAGCCACCACCACGTCTGGACCCTCAAAGTTTGATTCTGGACCGCTCAACGAGGGCGACCAATTCTCTGTCACGCTCACAGTCGCAGGAACATATCGGTACCACTGCATCTTCCACTCTTGGATGATCGGGACGATTTCGGTCAACCCATGATCTAAACCAGTCAGACGGCTCAACGCACACTTGTCTCCTCATTTGGCGATCAACTGAATCTACTCCCTTTCGAGACAAATTCACTTGTGTCTGAGACAAGCCACTTGATGGTTGTTTCTCACATGGCAACGGGGCAGCAAGTCTTTTCGAGCTATCCCTCTGAGGACATGCTAGGCGGGACGTGTCCGTGAAGCGGCGCAAGATGGTTGTTCCCGGCGGCTTTCATTCTCGACCTGGGTTCAGGCGGACGATCAAGGTTCATGGACGTATTGCACCGAGAAGGTGTTCGAAATGTGGCAAAGTTACAGCTGACCCAAAGCATGGCCTATGTCCGAGTTGTCGGAAAAGCCTCGGGCGATGGGCCTGACTAGAATACTTAGACTTTGAGGCCCTGCTTAGGGTCGCCCTTCGGTTGATAATTCAGCATGAGATTATCTTTCTGCGAGGATATCATCTGTTCTCCCCTTCTCCCTGTAACAGTTACTGGGGTAAAGCCGCTGACCACTGCATTCGCCGTCGTGATATCGCCGCGTTCTGTACAGTACAATTGTAACTTGAAGAGGGGTTCTCCATGGGTGAAGACGCTTTTTGTCAATTCTGCATTTGTTATGATAACTTGACCATTACACTTCGGGCAAGTAAGGTGCTCTTGCCTAGCGATCTTTAGTCCGCAGTCGGGACACCAGACATCTTCATCTCGTCTGGCGGTAAAAACGGATTGCCAAACGCCGAGATGTTTGCGGTTATTACAGGTGCTCCACTCAGCGATCGTCATGCGTACCGGTTTGAAGGTCCACGGCGTCTCTTCCTTCCACCTAGCGAAGTGTTCCGCTTTCATCTCACATTCCTTGTGATAGAAAGTCCGTTTCCCATCTGCCGAGGTAAACGCGGAGACCTGCTCGTCCCGATGGATCTTCTCAGAACAACCAGCACACTCTTCCAACGACAGGCCACCAGTCACGATAAGAGCCGTCTAGGGATATCAGGCGATTGTTACTTGGAAAGGAAAGCACTCAAACGTCCACGATTCCTAGGAACTTGAGAGCATCCAATAGCCCCTCAGCATATGCGATGCATGCAAGCGAAGTTATCGGCTTATTCTCTTTGTAGTGACTTGCATCCTTGACGTATCCTCGTACGAGTTCCAGTACCTTGCCAACCTGTTCATCCTTGATGGTTGCGGGCAGTTGCTTTCTTCGAAGATGCTTCAGGGCTTCCTCTGTAGTGGCTGTGTACTTGGCCGATCTTTCCTTCGCATCTTCTCTCAAGCAGTTCCCTCCAGATCACCGTCCTCTGCGCCGCAGAAGACCTTGAGAGCCTCGGCTTCCATGAAGTGAAGTTTCGAGGGAAAGACCATGACCTGCGGTGGCCCTCCGAAGGTTTGCTTGGAAAGGCGATCCAGTCTTGCGGCCTTGACGAGTTGGTCTCTTGCCCCTACTCGCGCAAGTCCTACCGCGAGCCAATCTGAGGATTCTGGCAGTATTTTTCTTAGTTTCTCAACCGCCTCGGGAATTGTGAGCTGAGCCTTCTCTTCAATCCGAACGTCCAGAAACAGTAGAGTATGCGACGCGCGCTGTTTGTTTTCAACCAGTGTCTGGATTACAGATTTGGGAACTGTGGATTCTGCGGGAAGGGTTACTGATCGGCCGAACTTGTAATTCTGCAAGCCAGTAGCTCCGCATACAGCTGAGATGATTGAGGCCGAGTGAATTATCCGACTCTCAATCCCTCTCTTTGCAAGACTAAGCCTTAGCGCTACATGAGTAGTGGCGACCATTGGATCTCCGGGGACAAGGACTGTAACATCGCCTTCCTTCGCGGCCAGCAGAACGTCTTTCCCGTGTGAGTCTTCTATATCTTGACGGTTGAGAACGGCTACTTTCTTGCCAACCAGCCGCTCAAGATTGGCCACGTCCAAATTGGGCATTAAGTTAGTGTAGAACTCAGCGAAAACACTACTTGCATTTCGCGCTGCGTCTAATCCTTCGAGAGTGATTCCGCGCTCGCTGTCCAATCCCAATCCGATGAAAGTTACCTTAGGCATCCTAGAAGCAATTGCTTACGATGGATCGTCCGTATTTCTATCTAGCTCGATTGCGGCCTGGGCGTCCGTCCAAGCGCCGTAACGACTTGGTCGGCGATATACCCCGCCGCCATGAATACTGCACCAATGGTTGTGAATAGTATCGCGAAAAGTGGGATCGCTAGGCTTGTGGTTGGAACGCTGGGAGTGAGCCAATACCAGAGCGAGGCAAAGAGTCCTACGTCAAGAATGACGAGCCCGATCAACAGGAAGATTCCAGGCT
>VBBA01000365.1 GCA_005888675.1 Candidatus Bathyarchaeota archaeon
ATTTCAGGGGGTATTCGATTTTTGAGATCGAGCGAATGAGAGGTTTTTCGTGGAAAGCTTTCTTGGGGGATTTGGTTGGGGTTGATCAGGGGATTCTCCTGTGCTGCTTTCATGCTAGCTGGATTCTGGTGCCGACGCTGCCCTGGGTGTAAGCATGGGGCATCTCGTGACTGATGAGATGGGTGGCTTTCCAGCCGGTGCAATGCCCTGGGATTATGATGTCTGGCTGAATTGTTGTCAAGTCTTTGATGGTCTGGGGAATGATCTTTTCGAATATTCCACCGGTTAGATGCATTCCGCCGATGAACGCATGTACTTTATCGATACCTGTTATTCGCTGGGCGTTGCGGAGTACGTTTACTACACCGGAGTGGCTGCAGCTGGAAGCGACGACTAGGCCTTTCCCGTTGATGTGGAAGACGACCCCTTGATCGTCCCAGATCCAAGGATCCAATTCCCAATTATCATCGTCCTTCTCCTCGTACTGGTAAGGGAATCCATTCTCATACTCTGTAACACGATCGACCTGTCCAGTGACTAGTGCTTGATCGGATAGGAGGAAGCTAGGGGCTCGACTGTCAATGATCTGGACATCATTCTTTTCCAAGGCTTGACGATCAGGTGGTGGCATATGTATTTCCTGTCCGGATGGGAACTTGATCTTCCGGTTCTTCCATGCGTCCGGATGCAATACTAGCGGGAGGTTCTTCTTACCGAGGCTGTGTATGATGCCCAGTAGACCACCGTGATGATCCGCATGTCCATGTGATAGGACGATGGCGTCGAGCTCGGTTAGTTGTATGCCGAGGACTGCTAGATTATGGATTAACGTGTCGGGAGCTAATCCTGCGTCATAGAGGATGGTTCGACTGGTGCCTTTTTTCCGGATTGTAAAGAGTAAGGAGTATCCATGCTCTGCTCGTAACTGTGGCCTCCCGGACCAATCCCAGGTCAACGGCGGCCTATTGACATGAGCTGTTGAAGGGAGGAGAATGTCAATGGTGTTGTCGATGAGGATGGTTACCTCCAGCGAGTCGATGGTCTGGAGACGCAAGATGTCTGTGTAGGGGCTGGTGAACTTGAGAGACGTGACCCTGTTGTGCGATCGTACCGCGTTGAAGCTGATTCCGTCGGATCGGCACAATTGCTCGAGAGACCCCCCTTGGTGACAGGCTAGATTTCGAAGGCTAGGGGTACCTCGAAGATTCGCACATTGGGCTCTGAACCATGGGTTCTAAAGATCTGGACCGCGAATGGAACCCTACTATTCTTGCGCATTTGTTCCAGTGCTTCCCTGCTCTCCCAGAGAGTAGATATTCGGTAGTGTCCCTCCTCACCTGTATCGTGTAGGAGCATTGACCTCTTCCAGCCTGGGGGTTTTGGCTGATCCTACTGAGGCGTACATTGCGAGAAACTCGGAGGTTTTTGTTTCGGAAATCTTTCCCTCAACGACGGTCATAACCTGCATGGTTTCAAGGGACGAAGCTGTTTGACTAATAAGAAAGATGGATGAGGAGGATAGTTATCTTCGAATTCCCTAGGCGGACTTTCAGTCGGTACAGGACTTTGTTGAGACACTCCTATTAGTGGGCTGTCGCAAGGAAGACTGGTTCGAGTTGGCCAAGGAGCGTCACTCAAGTCCTCTACGTTTCCTTGGCGCGATCGTCGTGCTGTTTCTTGTCGGGCTCATTATCTATAATGGGATAATATTGTTGGCGCCTGCTCAGCAGTCTACTAGTGACCTATCCAGCAATCATAGTTTCGTGGTGTCTTTGACGAGCTCGGCTTGCTGGAACGGATTGATCGGCGGACCCTACTCTGGAGACAGTAGCGTTCAGGGTTGTGGGTCACGATCATGGACTATTACCGATAATACAGTGAATGTTTCATTCCAGACCGCAGATGGCTTAGGGAAATTGTCCTTGACGATTGTGAAGGATGGCCAGACTTGTCTTCAGAAGAACGCTAGTGCCGGATCGGTTAATGGAGCATGCTGAGACTCGAGCTTGGCCGATTTTCGAAAAGTTGTGGTGTAACTGTTGTTCTTTCTGCTGACAGTCCATATGTCGAGTTTCGAAATTATTTTTCTGCGAAACATTGTGATCGGAAGACACTCGGTTACAAAAGTCTCATTGGTTTTCATGCCAAGTAGTAGAGGTGAACCGAGTTGCGGTTTCCAAGAAGCACATTGTCAACTTTGCCGGAAGATTTCCGAGAATCAGTGAGTCAGTCGATGAGCATTTTCGGTGACGAAGTTGCTTGCCTCTTCCTTTACCATGCACGACAAAACTATGGGGTCGACTCAAGCCGATTACCAGCAGGACTCGAAAAGTTCGATTACGCATTGAGAAGCCTGCTCGGAAACGGGTCCTTGGTGATCGTAAAGGAATGTTCCAAGAGACTTCAAGAAGTCTTAGGCGTCACGATAGAGCCCTTGCCTGAAAGTTTGATGCAACTCTACAGAATGATCTCTGAAGGCCGCAGACAGGAGAGAATCATCGCTTCGTAAGGAGACCGCTCATTAGGAGTCAAATGGGAGGAGTGGAAGAGGATGTGAGAAGCACTGTGATTCGGGCCTTCCCAAATTGGGTCAGGCCTAGGTTAACTTAGTTTTCCCCTTCTTTTTCTTGAGAGTTTTAATTTCAGTTGAATGATTCTATTATTTCCGCGAGATGTCGAAATCGTTCTGTGATTGCATGTCGCGGAGATTTCAGTACAAGGATAGACTTGCTTAGCGAGCCGATTACTTCCTCGGCCCATGGGAACCATCCTGCGCTCTCGACGGCAAAGTGAGACGCCAAGGTCTTGGCAAATTTGACTACATCCGCCTCCTTCACTCTGGGCGGGATCATGTTCAAGATCAAATGGGCAGGCTTGCCAAGTGTGCTGGCAACTTCAACCATGACACTGGTCCCGAAAACGT
>VBBA01000366.1 GCA_005888675.1 Candidatus Bathyarchaeota archaeon
GTGTAGTAAGTAGATGTCATCATCGAACAAACCCCACCTAAACCTGATAGTCATGGGACATGTTGACCACGGAAAAAGTACGCTGACAGGCCACTTGCTGTTTGAGGCCGGATATATCGATCAGAAGACGATCGATTCGTATGCACGTGAGTCTGAGAAGACTGGTGCAGGAGAAACTTTCAAGTTCGCATGGGTACTCGACACGATCAAAGAAGAGAGAGAACGAGGCGTTACCATCGACTTATCATTCCAAAAATTCGAGACTCCTAAGAACTTCTTCACGATAATAGATGCTCCTGGACACAGGGACTTCATCAAGAACATGATTACAGGCGCAAGCCAAGCTGACGCAGCCATACTGGTTATTTCTGCGAAGAAGGGCGAGTTCGAAGTTGCAGTCGGCCCGGGTGGACAAGCACGTGAGCACGCGTATCTAGCACGCACTCTCGGCGTAAGCGCGCTTGTAGTTGCAATCAATAAGATGGATGATGCGACTGTCAAGTATACCAAGGAACGATACGAGGAGTGCAAACGGGAACTCGAAGGACTATTGAAGACTGTCGGTTACAATGTAACCAAGATCAACTTCATCCCTACTAGCGGATGGCTTGGCGACAATCTGAAGATCAAGAGTAAGAATACACCATGGTACACAGGGCCCACCCTGTTCGAGGCTCTGGACGCGTTTGTCGCACCACCCAAACCGCTGGACAAGCCACTACGCGTTCCAATACAGGATGTCTACGCGATCACAGGCGTCGGCGTCGTCCCGGTAGGACGCGTCGAGACGGGAATCTTGAAGGAGAACGACAAAGTCGTTTTCATGCCATCTAACAAGGTTGGGGAAGTCAAGACCATCGAGACGCATCATGTCCGAATGCCCAAGGCTGAACCCGGCGACAATATTGGATTCAACGTCAAAGGCGTCGCCAAGCAAGACATTGGACGCGGTGAAGTCATGGGTCATACGGACAAACCACCAACCATAGCCAAGTCCTTCATAGGCCAGATCATCATCATATTCCATCCAACCGCCGTGGCAGCCGGCTACACACCAGTCCTTCATGCGCACACTGCCACCGTGGGAGTCACCTTCGAAGAACTGATTCGAAAGATCGACCCGCGGACTGGGCAAGTGGTCGAGGAGAAGCCGAGCTTTCTGAAGGTTGGAGACAGTGCATTGGTGAAGATGAGACCTTTGCGACCGATGGTGATCGAAAGCTTCCAGGATATTCCCCAGCTTGGACGGTTCGCTATACGGGACATGGGCAGCACCATCGCGGTGGGTGTTGTCAAAGAGATAGTCGAGAAAGGCTAAGGATTCCCCGGAAAAACAGGGGCCTAAACCGACCCCTACACTAATCCTTTTTAGGACCACGCCCCAGCCGTCTCCTTCTCCGAACAAAATTGAAGATCAAGGTGTCCCGATATGGTCTCAAAGGCTAGAATACGACTTTCAAGCACCAATCCCCAGGACATCAACACGATATGCACCGAGATACGAGACATAGCTGACAAGACCGGCGTCAAACTCAAAGGACCCATACCTCTACCAACAAAGAAGCTGCAGATCCCGACCAGAAAATCACCATGCGGCCAGGGCACTCATACTTTCGACAAGTGGGAAATGCGGATCCATAAACGGCTCATCGATGTGGATCCTAATGAGAGATTTCTGAAACGGTTGATGAGGATCAGAGCCCCTGACGATGTTTTCATAGAGATCGAGCTTCTATAAGCTCGAACCCTAAAGGAATCTAGTTTTCAGATCGTTAGGACACGTAGACGTAACCGTTCAGCATCGAAGGATGAATAGAGCATGGAATTGTACAGGTAACTTTGAACTCGCCTGTTCTGTTCGCGACAAAGTTTACCTCGGCATTCTGGCCTGGTCCCGCTACCACGCCGCTATTGGCGTAAAGGGCGACTGCGAGTCCGTGCGCTTGACTTGCATCCTGGTTTTCTAGTCGTATGGTGACTAAGGAGCATCGGTTCACTCTCATAATTGGCCAGGGTTGGTCGGGATGGTTCTTGCTGTCGTTGAAGCCGTTGAGCGTTGAAACGATCGTGAAGAAATATTTCTGGATGGTTGTAGGACAGGGTTCAGGAGCTAGACTTGCTAGCGCTAGAACGGTCAGTGCACCTGCAACTGATAGCATTGCTATCGTGACAACCGTTAGGGATTTGTTGGAGAGTTTCGTTTGTGAACTGTCCTTTGTGTTTTCTACCTGACAGAGTGGAGGAGTCCAGCAAGGAACATGAGCATTACCCCTGCGACTAGTGCGAGTGACGATTTGAACCGGCTCGGGAGAGTCATTGACGTGGCAAGAAGCGTTGACAATAGCCATAGGGTTCCTCCAGCTCCGATCGCGAAAAATATGGTGTCGTTAGGTGAGAAAACATATCCCGCGGCTGCTCCGACCACAGTTGGGACGCCTACGATCAGACCTGCGACCAAGATGTGAGAATAGTATTTTCCAGTGCTAACGGCAAAGGCACTGACGATGAAGGCTTCTAACCCCTTGTGAATCACGAAACTTGCTACCGATAAGGGTCCACCAACAGCAGCGATTGGATCAGCGGCTGAGATTAGTATTGAACCGATTGCAATTCCTTCTCCGATGCCGTGCATTCCGACTATTGCAGCGGCTAGGAGGATTGGGTCGTAGAACTTGTCGGGTCTCGATGACGGTTCCACCATGATGGTGACGAGGAATCCGAGGACGAACAATAGGACTAGAAGAATGGTTGCGTTTGTTAGGCCTTGGTTAATCCCGAGAAATGTTGAGGCGGCCATTATGTCGAGAAAGTACCATGCAGTGAGTCCGGCGGCGAAACTGGTGAGAATCAGTAATCTATTATTTGCTCCTGAAGAAGAGCTGGGTTTACCTCGGAGGGTGAACCCGGTAAGGAGACCAAGAAAAACGGAGGGCAGCGTGGCTACGGCCGCTAGCGCGATCGTTGTTGAAAGGTCCGCCAGAGAGGCTCCCCTCGCTCCGTCTCTCCGAGAATCGGTATTCTCTTCTTAAAGCTCAACTCGGAGACTGTGTGAAGTTTATTTGGTGACTGGAAGTCGTATGCTTGATCGTGGCGGGGGTACCAGAGTCAGGTCAATCCGACTGGGGGACCAGATGGGCGGGTCGCGCCCTTCGCATACCTAGCACGCGCGCGCTACACTCAAGACCCGATTTGAAGCAGGGAGGATCATTGTGATCGTCTCCTGTTTGGGAGCGCGGGTGTGTTATCCCGTGGCGTAGGCCTTCGTGGGTTCGAATCCCACCCCCCGCACCAATCCTGTAGCCTCCGAATATTGAAGGAGAAAATCAGAATCCATTCAAGAATCGAGATTTGGGCGCTTTCAGAAACGGTCATAAGTTTTCCTTCCGGAATCTCGCTTGTAGGATTTCCCGACCATCCCCGTCTCAACCTTGTCTAGTTTGCCTCCACATTCAGGGCAGGTTTCACATGACTTCGGCACGCGTCTGAGGCAGTGTGGACACCATTTCGTAATCCCCCTTTCTGTTACCTCTTCCTTTCTGTCTGCAAGGGACTCATCAACGAGGTTCTTGGCGTTAGCCCACATGTGCTCGCACATCGGAATATTGTGTTGGTGAATATTGAAGTAGAATTGGCCATTTGTTTCTCGGAGGTCAAAGAAATTGTTCAGTGTATAGTTTGGACATTCCTCGACGTCACAATGGCAGACGATGCAATCCTGAAGCTCTCCATAGATTGGCTCGTGACTGCCCAGGTGTCGGGTGACATCCCTGTATTTTGCCCTGATCGGGAAAGTCTGGCCACACTGCTCACAAAACAGGTGGCCTCCCTTCTCACTCGAAATACCAATTCCCATCTTGTTCAGCATCAAAAGGCGAGCTGTCAAACAAAAGGATTGCCGGACGCAGTAAGATTCGATATCTTGGTCCGATCATAACAACCGGTGAGAAATCCTCCAAATCTCAGTACCTCGTCAAAAATCCAATTCAGGGGATAGTTCTCGCGAAGGGTGCCTAGAGGCGCCGAGAAGCTTTGGGCTGTCGTGGGTTCGAATCCCACCCCCGCACCAAGAACGTTACGTCTGTAGGCTAAGTCTATAAAATCCAATTTAGTAATACGCAGGAGCAGAAGAAGCTAAATCCATGTTTTCACCTAATGTAGGGTGATTCGAATGAGCGACGATGACGGGTCATTATTCGGCTTGGGTCGCGGAT
>VBBA01000359.1 GCA_005888675.1 Candidatus Bathyarchaeota archaeon
TCCGGTTCTGATGCAAACCTGAGGAACGAGTGTGCGTGCGAAATCCTCCTGCCCAGAAAGGAATCCAAGCACTCTTCACTCCACGAAAGAACAGATCGAAGAGAAACGAGGTGATAGGCCTCCTAGTAGCTGGAGCGGGGGCTTTGGTTTGGGCCTGGGCGCTCCTGGTTTTCACTGGATCAGCCCAAACGATGATCGTTGCAGACCGCACCTCTTTTTCGATAATCCTCTTGTCGATAGCTCTGCCTCTGATCGCTTCAGGATCCACGGTCTTCGCGTATTCTCGGGGTTCCAAAGAGAAAGATGATGCTGAGGATGATGACTCCATAGTCCGAGAAGTCGAAGCCCTTGCGAAGCAGGAGAACGACTTGTCACCAGACCTCAAAGCTTCGCTAGAGATGAGAAGAGGGCTTTCGCGACTATCAACTCTTGCATTGATCGAGGCCGGTGTAATTATTGGGCTCTACATCGGCTTACTGCGTGAATACGACTCTAGCCTTTACATGCGAACATGGTTGCAGGCTAACCTTCCAGTGGCCTCACTTTTTCTGAGCGACAACGTGTTCTTCCTTATGGTCGGAATAGTAATAGCGTCCGTTATGTTCCGGTTGGGCGCCAGAAACCGCCATCGCTAGCATCCAGCTAACGGACCTTGAAGGAAGAAACTGACTGATTCTAGGAGAGCTTGTTCCCGCAACTCATGCAGAAAAGCGCTTCAGAAGGATTTGGAGTTCCGCACAATACACAATTGTTGGAGTGAGAAATGCTTGCCCCACATTTGATGCAGTACTTCGCATCAGGTAAAATAGGAGAGTTGCATTTTCCACATCTCTTCGCACTGGTTTTAGCATCTTCAGGAAGTTTTGGTGGCGGTGCGAAGGATCGTGGAGAGAAGACTTCCGAGAGTAACACGACGTCTCCAATTGTTGCGACCTTGTCATGTCCAACCTCGAACTCTCGCGGCTGGCCTCTCTGATCTAGCAGGTTCTTCAGTTGTTCCTTGTCAACCGATAGGACGAACGCACGCAAGTCCCCGGTATCAGCTGCCGGGATTATCTTCCTAACGCGGCCAACAATCATGCCGTGTGAGTCGATTACTTGCAGACCGCTCATAGTCTCTATCTGAGTTTTCGTATTTTTCTCTAGGGCGGGCTGTGCGATGTGGTCGGTGTACTTTTCACAAGAATAACAATACCATCGCTTCTGGTGGGACTTTGTCCGGACGAAGGTTAGGGTCTGGCCACAGTCTGGGCATCGTGGGCGCGACTGCTCTTCCTCATCGTATGTCGGCGGTGCGACGGCCTTGACCAAGAATCCTGGTTTCCTGTTCTTGAAATCGGTTCTCTAATTAGTTAACTCCTTCGCAGGGCTCTGGAGCCAATCTATCCATCTTTGGCTATCTGGGGGATGATTTGCCAGCCGGTTGGATAGTTCAATCTGCGTTAGCTATTTTAGGCCAATCCAACGAGCTATGTTCTCACCCTATTTACAGAAAAAAGTGGACACTGCTCAAGTCATGTCGCGGGTCGACGAGAACATTCACCGGGTCCTCAAAGACCATGGCCTGACAGAATACGAGATCAAGACCTACCTGAAGTTGATCTTCGACGGTCCCGCAACACCTTACGAGATAAGCGAGAGTGTCAAGATTCCCTATGCCCGGGTTTACGGTACCCTAGAGGAACTGGAGAAGCGAAAGTGGATCAGGGCTAGGCCTGGCCGTCCCGTGATCTATGAAGCTAATCCACCACGGTCCGTGGCAGAACTAGAGCTTGACCAGAAGCGTTCCGAGATGGAGTCCTTCACCGGCCTTATGCGAAGGGATCTGCAGGGAATCTATGAGCGACGAGAAACCGTCAAGCACATCAGTCTCTGGGTGGTGCATGGCGGTGACAAAGTCTCTGAAAAGTACAACGAACTGATCAGTCAGGCAAAATCGCGCGCATACCTCCAGCTGACAACTCTGATACCTCAAGAGGTTGATGATCTAAGAGCTTCAATGAAATTCGCCAGAGAACACGGCGTCTCCGTGAAAATAGTCTCTTTCACCAACCCACGATTCATTGATGCCAAGAGCTTGAGTGTCTTGGCCGAGGAGGCTGAAGTCGGAGTAATTGAAGAGCCAAACCCTGATTCTGTGAGGCCGATGAATATTTGCTCAGTGGATGGTAGGGAGGCTTTGCTGACTTTTCTGTGGAATCTGGACTCGCCGTCAGATCCGGGTGCAAGAATAGCGTTTCGATTGGCGGACGAAGAATTCGCGGGTGTTGTCGAGAGGTATTTTGAATATTATTGGCTTCGGTCGAAGAAGCTAGGTTAGTTGACCTTATCGCTGTGGTTGATTGGGACCGGGCTGCGGTTGAGATTGTCCGACAGGGCCGGATGGTCCGGATTGTATTTGGGCCATCAGCATCATCAATTTCTTTGTTTCGTCTAGGCGTCGGATCATTCCTTGAAGCTCGTTCTTGTAATAGTCTCTTTGAGAGTTGTAATCTTGATCGTTCATTTCGCCCTGCATGTACTTTCCTTGTAGAGACATGAATCCTGATAGGGTAGTTCCACCGAGTTGTTCCCTGAGATCCCGTAGGCTTTTGCCGACGATATCGTTCAATTGACCTGCACGTTCTGCCAGAGCTCTGCTGACTCTTCCTATCTCTTCCTTCAACATGGAGGTTCGTTGGCGGAATCCGTTCAATTCCACGACGACCTTCTCTATACCCATAGATTCGCTCATAGACTGTGACCCTTTAAGGCGTAGTAGAATCAGCCTATGGGCGTAGACTTATCCGAGTCG
>VBBA01000360.1 GCA_005888675.1 Candidatus Bathyarchaeota archaeon
TCAAAGGTATAGTTCGCGTCTGGAACATGGATGCTCGAGAAGCGATTCCGGAAGAGGATTTGACGGGATCAGCGAGTCGTGTAATAATGAACCATCCATCCCAAGCCAGAGCATTCGTAGACACTGCCTGTCAAGCTCTACGGCGCGAAGGCGGAATATTGCATTACTACACTTTTGCCGAGGGTTTGGAAGCCCAAGCTTATGCCGTCTCAGAGTTGGAGGACAGCCTTGAGGCTGTTGATTGGAACATCGAAGAGACACTATACATTGGTAAAGTCAGAGGAACATCGCCTATGGCTTGGCAGATCGCGGTGGATGCACGCGTTGGGCCGGCGTAACGTCTACACGCTCCAGGCCGATAGCTCGAACCAGA
>VBBA01000361.1 GCA_005888675.1 Candidatus Bathyarchaeota archaeon
CCATGCGATGACTTGACACCTATGACACAGTCCCCGCGAATGGTCAGATTCTGACTACGTGTAATCTCGATGGTTGTAGGATGAGTCGAGAGAATTCTCGGGTGCCCAAACGCATGGAAGCTGAATCTCGCCGTCCCGGCCATGGATGGTCATCCGTTCACCCTTAGGCTAATCATATAATCTTCAGCAATGGACTAATCCCTCCGGAGGATTGAAGGAGAACAAGGGACAGCCTGACTACAAACAGCAGCGAGAGAGACTCATCTCCGCACTAATCTCCGAAGGCCTACTCCGAACACCGCGAGTGATCGAGGGAATCAAAAGAGTTCCTAGGGAACTCTTCGTTCCGGAAAACCTGAGACCCTACGCATACAACGACGCGCCATTACCCACAGACCAGGGCCAGACGATAAGCGCGCCACACGTCCCAAAAAAAAGGACGGGCGAGACATGGTCGCAATAATGAACGAGGCCCTGGAATTGATGCCAGGACAGAAAGTATTGGAGATCGGCGCTGGCAGCGGATACCATTCGGCGACGATGACGATCGGACCGGATGATGGAGTCTACACCGTTGAGAGAGTCGACAGTCTGGTCAGGTTCGCACGAGAAAACTTGCAACGCGCAGGCTACTCTGATCGCGTCATCATTATCCACGGAGATGGATCGTTGGGTCATCCAGACAGAGCCCCTTACGACAGAATCGTTGTAACAGCCGCGGCACCCCGCGTCCCACCGAAGCTCTTAGAACAATTGAAGACGGAAGGAGTCATCGTAGTTCCGATAGGGAATCGTATATTCGGCCAGGAACTAATCCGTCTAAGAAAGAAAGGTACTAAGATTACAAAGGAATCTCTAGGCGGTGTCGCGTTCGTCCCACTCATTGGAGAGCAAGGTCACGAATCTTAGCCTGGTTGAGTGGATGGCGGTCCAAAGAAAGCCTCCAAGGGCTTCTCTCCCTTCGACTCAGTTTCCTCGCGCTTTCTAGTCTGTTGAGACTCAGCCGCCATAACTCGATCCACAGCGGCCTTTACTCTTTCCTCGTTGAAATCTCGCTCACCGCAAAGAAAGGCCACAAGAGATTCTATGTCTGGCTCCTTCCATTGGAGATTGTAGTTGTTAGTGACTTCAGGATGCAGAAAGATGTCCCTGATCCTGTTCAACTCAGGCGGTAGAAGAATTTCAGGCTTGGAGGCCGAGATCTTCTCAAGCGTGCCATGTTCCTTAACCAACTTCAAAGCAGTCTTAGGTCCGACCCCTTTGAATCCGCCAGGATTGAAGTCGGTGCCAACAAGGATTCCTAAGTCAACCAACTGTTCTCTCGAAAGACCCAGTTCTCGAAGCATAGACTCCAGCTCGACCAGCTCTGGATCGATTTGGACATAGGCCTGTCTCATTGGCAATTTTCTTTTTCCACTGATGGTCAGGTTCCTGACAAGCCGAGGAGCACCAAAGAGCAGAGCGTCATAATCCTGACTGACCGCCGACCAGACGGCTCCTTGGGCCGCCATGTAGGCTGCCTGTGCTTCGCCCTCCGACGGGGCCTGGATCCACGGGACCCCCAAGAGTTCTAGCAGTTTCTTGGAATCATCCAACATTGTATCCCTAAGACGCCCCGTTGCCTGCGCGTACTTCTTGGCCTCCTCGTATGATCCCTTCGAAACGGCTACTTCATACTTGACCGTCGCCTGCTCCTTCACCTGTTGCCTTCGCTTGATCTCGACATCTTTCAGCGAGGGTGCCTTGCCGTCGAAGACGTAGACCAACCTTATCCCTCGTTCGGCGAGGTTGGTAGTTCTGTATAGGAGTCCGCTGAGATGGCTAGTTACTCTTCCCTCCCGGTCCATCAGTGGAGCCCCTGTTGGGCCTCGGATTATTGCGAGAAACTGGTAGAGTGCATTGTAAGCATCTACCGCGTTGGTCTTGCCCGAGAGCTCTTCAAAGGAAACCTTACGTCTCTGGACAAGAGGTCCGAGGTCGACGCCCATCTCTAAAACGACACTCTCCCAGACTCACCTGCTGCCTCTGTATTCTTTCCTAGCTCTCGCGACACGGTTGGCGGTCAAAGCCGCCACTGCTCCTGCGCCGACGCCACCGTCTATGTTTACTACAGAAAGTCCGAGCGAACAGGCTTGTAGCATTGCTGCCAGTGCTGCAACACCTTTCTCACCGAACCCGTAGCTCCTGGAAGTGGGAACTCCAATCACAGGAACGTCGACCAACCCAGCTACAACGGTTGGTAATGCGCCTTCTCGACCTGCTACAACGAGTATTACGTCAGCGTCCCACTTGATCAATTCTTGAACAGGCTCGAACAGACGATGAAGGCCCGCGACGCCAACATCGTTGTACACCCTGGTCTCGCAACCCATCTCAGTCGCCACTACCATCGCCTCCTCTGCGACTGGAATATCCGATGTTCCAGCCGTAAGAATCCCAATCTTGCCTCCCGTCGATTTGGAGCGATACGAATCAGCCTTCGCGAGGACCATTCTCGATCTTTCCAAGTATTCCACACGTGTATCACGTCCCATTTCCTTTTGAACAGATTTGAAGTGCTGTTTGCTAGCACGACTAACTATTGCCACACCCACACGCTTAACCATCCGCTCGGCAATCCTACCCACATCTTGTGGCTCCTTCCCCTCCGCAAGTATAACCTCCGGAATTCCCTTCCTTGCGAGCCGTCCCACATCTATTTTCGCGATATTCGCGACATTCTCGATCGCCAACAACTTGTCACGCCGCTCCAGAGCACTCAGGCTCCGTTGGAAATCGCTCATAGATCTCGACAAATTTCTTGGCAATTGCCTGACAATACGATGCAAGAGCTACAGTTTAAATTATGATCAAGGCCACACTGATCACCGTAAATGCAGGAACTTCTTGATCCAACTCTAGAATCAAAGATCGACCAAGCTGTCAGTTATATTCGGCGCCTCAACGGGGCCGTGGTCGCCCTCTCTGCCGGAGTAGACAGTTCACTCGTCGCCCTCTTGGCAAAAAAGGCACTCGGTAAACGAACGCTAGCAGTCACGGGAGTCTCTGAGTCTCTAGCCTCGCAAGAGCTGGAAGTCGCCATGAAGACAGCTCGTGAGATCGGACTCCAGCACATGACCGTAGAGACAGATGAACTGCGAAACCCCTCATACATCTCAAACTCTGGCGACAGATGCTACCATTGCAAGCAAACACTCTACCGTGAACTTAGGAAAATAGCCGACAGGCACGGCTACGAGGCCATCTTAGACGGTACACAGACG
>VBBA01000322.1 GCA_005888675.1 Candidatus Bathyarchaeota archaeon
CCCACCGAGAAAGTCCAGCTTCCAGCCCCGATAGGCGAAGCGGCAAAGGAACTCAGGGGAACATTAGAGGCTAGAGTATTCGACGAGACCGGCAAAGAAGTGGCGCGCATGCCAGTGAGCGAATTAGCAGAGAAGATCCCGTCAATGGACAATGCTCATACTGTCGTCTTCGACGGCGTCGTCACACAGCGATTACTAGACTTAGCAGCTAGCAAGAACGTCAAGTTCCTGATAGGTGACCGTGTTTCGGACTTGGCCAAGAAATCTGACAAGCTTTCGGTAATGACGATGGACGACATCGCCGCTTAGAATTTCCGTGTATCACCGAGAAAAAGGAGAGGACGTATGCCAGCTACTCGCACTTTAGCAGCTACGTTGTTCATGTCTTTGGATGGCGTCGTTGAATCCCCGGAGAAATGGACATTCCAATTCGGGGACGATGTACTCTGGAAATTCAAGTTGGAGGAGACCCTCGCCTCGGACGCTCTACTGCTCGGACGCGTGACGTACGAGGGCTTCGCCGCCGCTTGGCCCGACCGAAAGGATCCCGATGGATTCGCCGATCGCTTCAACAGCATGCCAAAGTATGTTGCCTCGAGGACGTTGAAGAAGCTCGACTGGAACAACTCGCATCTCATCAAAGGCGATCTTGCCGCAGAGATCTCCAAGCTGAAGAATCAGCCGGGTCAGGACATAGTGATCCACGGCAGTCCATCGCTCATCCGAGCCCTACTGCCATTTGATCTGATCGATGAGTATCGTTTACTCGATTATCCGCTCGTATTGGGACGTGGAAAGCGTCTCTTCGACGAATCGAGCAAGGCGGACCTCAAACTTGCCGAATCTCAAGCTTT
>VBBA01000323.1 GCA_005888675.1 Candidatus Bathyarchaeota archaeon
TCTCCCGGACTAGGAGTAGGTCAGGAAGAATCGGGTTTGAGGAGTCTCGAGGAGCTTTCGAAGAAAGCACAGGAACTCAAGGAGAAGGGAATGTCCACCTACGAGATATCGGACGAGCTCAAGGTCCAGGCTGATACGGTCGTGTGGCTCCTACTCCACGGCCGGGACGCCGCGAAGCCTCGAGGAGAGTCGTATGACGTATACGTTAACTGGAATCCGATAGGATCAAGCGTCCGCCGCCTAACATTAGTCGGACAAGCTATTGCAGATATGGTTCGAGAATCCATCGAGGCAGGCGAGATTGAAGAGCCGGACGTCGTCGCCGGGATAGAGACTGCTGCGATGGCGATCGCCTTGATCGTAGCTCGATCCCTCGGAAAGCCCATGGCAGCCATTCGTCCGCAAAGGATCGGTGAGAAGAAGATGGCTGGCGCTGTGAACCCAAGCTTCTATCCCGTTGAAGGTAAGAAGGTCCTGATCGTAGACACTATTCTCAGAATGGGTGAGACCGCACGTGCAGCTATCGAAACTCTTGAGGCCGTCAAGGCGAGGCCGGTCGGTATCGCCGTGCTCGCGAACAAGAGCGGCAAGGAAAAGATTGAGGGCATACCTTTACGATCGCTAGTCGAACTACTTCCGGTTTCAAGGCAATAGTGTCTAGGCTATGTACTGCGTCACGGTTCGTTCTCTTCTCCAAACCCCGTAATCATTTGCAAAATTCAGCGAGAGCACAACAGCTGCGCCGATCATCATGAACAGCCAATAGTTCAGCCAGGCGGTTGGAGAGCTAAGGATGAAGAACATTGCTAGTCCTAGAAAAGCGAATGTGTTCAGGAGGAGTAGACCGTCAAAGAACCCGCGCTCAATTGATGCCCTAATGATGAAATTGGCTTCTCTTTGCAAGCCGTGCAATTTGACAAACTTTCGTGTTATCTCATGAACTAATACAGCCAGTGTAAGCGTGATCATGGTGAACGCTCCACTCAAGTATTGTAATGGTAGCCTGTGAAGTGGGAGTAGGATTGTTCTTCATAGGAAGATGGTAGCAATTGGGGGGATGATAACGACAAAGACCCAGAACTTTCGCGTCATTCGATCCACGGCTCTCTTGGACTAGGCTTTGGAGCGTGTCGCCCAGAGAAACTTGCGCTGCAACGTCTTGGGGTAAATCCTGGTCCAGTCTTCACCGGCCCACTTCCTGTAGACTCTTGGATCGATGTAGCCTCGTAGTGATGTGTTGAGATTGTAATCCCTTGTTCGTCTCTGGAGATCAATATCCAATTTGAGCTTCTCGACACGCTCCTTCATCCTTAACGCCTGTTTCTCCGTCTTGGTTTCCTTACCCTGTAAATCGTCGAGGTGCAACTGTTTCTTCTCGAGGCTTGACTCCCACGTCTTCGGAGGGGTCCTCTTGTGGTTGCATCTGATCGCGGCTTCAAGGTTAGCCAGCCTGGCGCGGTAGAGCTTCAGGAAGGGTGCAGAGCCCGGTTTGAATCCGTCATATTGGTCGAGGTATTTTTGAACAGTCTCGGTCGCATGATGTGTCCTGAACACTTTTGCTGTCAATCCTTTCATCGACGTCCCGAGGAACCGATTCACTGATGAGGAGTTTATCCCGTCGAAGACTAAGTCCGCATTCTTCTTGTTCTTGCAGAACTCTTGCAGGTTCTTACGGACTAGATTGTGTGGACCCAGGAGATCCAATGTTTTCTGCCATCTGACACTGTCCTTTCCGAGAAAGTCGAATTCTACATTGTTCGAGTGAAACTTGATATGCTCAACTCGCAACGTTGATGCTCCCACGGTGTCCGCCTCGTCTTCTTCCTTTTCGTCGCCAACTCTCATGGCCAGACCATCTATGAGGTAGCAGACTGTGGCAAGTTTTCGGGTTCGTAGATCATCCGAGGCGAGTCCTACGTCGATGTGCTTACGGACAGTGGGAAGTGATCTCGTGAGTTTCTTGGCAAGCTCGAACTTTTGCCTGTCCCTCTCCTGCCGAAGATTGGAAATGTCCGAGGGCCAGACGTACTTGCGGACGTTACTGAGCTTGTCGACCCAGTAGCCGATCGACATGAAATCGTGATCATGAACGATCGCCTTCCATTTGCCGGGCGGAATAGGAGCCTTCTGGGAAAGGTTGAGCACAACATCCTCAGGGCCGGCTCTCGGCTTCCATCTTCCCCGCATGGGATGGCTTCCGCGACCCATGAAGAGACTCGGAGGCTCTGCCATCCAGTTTGCAATCTCGGTCCGGACTCCATCAATGTCTGCATAACCATACTGCTCCTTCAGCTTGAGTCTGAGTTCTTTCCTTTGAACGGCGAGTTTCTTCTTGACGACAGGGTCACTCTTCTGCTGTTCCTCGCGCAGCTGATACTCGTGGACAGGAGTCCAATCGATCTCGGAATATTTGATGCCTCGATATTCTGATGGTAACAATTTTGCGAAGTCGGATAGGAAGTTAGATTGAAAGACCGGGTCTTGCACGTAGGGAGTCGCGCGTTTCTTCCCCCAAGCATAAGCTAACTCCTCAGCTTCCGTTGATAATCGGAC
>VBBA01000171.1 GCA_005888675.1 Candidatus Bathyarchaeota archaeon
AGCCGGGTCCTTGGACAACCCCCGGCGGCCTCGAGTAGTAGGTGTAGGTGGGAGGAGTTAGAGCCAAGAACACTTGAAAGCCACCATTCACCGTCGCAGACCCACAATACGAGATCCGCTGGGTCCCATATAGAGAGCACTAAGGCAACAGCTTTCTTCTCAACTTGTGAGGTTCCGACAAGCGTGGTTGCCGCGGAAATTCTTCCAGGAATTTCGCAATCAACACTGGGTACCGTTACCTGAGAGGAAAGAAACCTAGACTCAGCTCGGCCTCCTCAACTCTCTGACAGATCATCGACCATTCTTCCGTTCCCGAACGACCTCAGAGGAGGCTATTTTCTTTTAAGAAAATTCAATACCCGATCAACACTCGATGCCGAATTCGCTCATTTCATGCTCTGATTGGCAATCGGAGCGCATGTTTTCTGGCCCCCGATGTCCTCCTCGTGAATTTCCGCTATGTTTAAACGAATAAACCCATTTCCGCAAAATGCTTTTCCGGGAATAATGAACGAATTGCGCCAGTCCTCTTCCAAAATGAGGCGCTTAAAAAAATAAAGTTGTAAAAAAGGGGGGGTAGACTGTGAGTTTTCAAGACGTGAAAGAGACTTTCCCAACACTTTCATACTGACTACTGGTGCTCGTCTTGTATCGATGCGAGCTCGCTCCCCCTGAGAACTGCACAGTTCTCAGTGAGCACTAATCAATTCGCTACTTGAGCTGGTTAAGTCTCAGGGACTTACTCAGTTTTGCTTGACTACTAAGTATATATCCCGTATCTACCCCTAGCATACCAACTTGATGGAAGATAGTCCGGAAGAGGAGCTTGATGACTCGTCAGAGGACTTGGGGTTCGACCAAGACTCCAGTTTATCGCCCAGAGACGGTAAAGTGCTGGAGGCAATCCAGCATGAACGCTTCTCTGTTTTCACGTTCCACGGTCTAAGGAGGCTTCTTGGAATTCACCAGGAGACCCTCTCACGAACTCTAGACAGACTTGAGGACGAAGGGTTTGTCGAGAAAGTTTCCGACGGCTACAGAATGACCGAGCAAGGTGAGCACCTTTCACACCCGGTCAACATGGAGTCCCCTGCTGTCCCATTGGTCCAAACCCTCCTTCCCCCAGACGTTAATGTAGACGTTCTTGTCTCGGGGTTGAAGGGGCATTGGTTCGGAAAGCTCCGTTGGATGGGTTATTCCAAGAATGAAGATGGAACCATCCTGAAATGGATAACTGACGAGGAAGGCATCCAAGTAGACGCAAGGTTCACAGACAACTTCCTAACGATAGAGGCACGGTTAGCTGAGGGAATGGATCGAAGCCATGCCATCAACGCATCCTATCAACTTCTAAGTCACATATCTAGACTATACAACCCTGTAAAGAGAGCCAAGACCATCGTCACCCCAGTAGCCTACCATCCAGGCCTTGCCTTCGCCTAGCGCCAACCAACTTAACCCGTGTGACTGGTTTCAGACCAGCCTTGGTCAACAAGTAGCACTGCCCATACCACTTAGGGATAGGAAGGTGAAAAAGTAAAAAATGAGCAAATCAACAGATTCGTCAGCAATTCTTGAAACAGTATCCAACGCCATCGTAAACGTCGCCGACAAACTCTCGCCATCAGTAGTCCGGATAGGAGCCGGAAGATGGAGAGGAGGAACAGGCACCGTATGGAGCCGAGATGGACATATCGTCACCAGCAATCACGTGCTAGGTAGAACCGACGAGATCGAAGTTGGTTTCAGCGATGGAACCAAACAGGTAGCCAAAGTGGTAGGACGCGATCCATACTCAGACATAGCACTCTTGAAGATAGATTCTGATCATCTCAGCCCAGTCGAGGCTGGAGACTCCGACGCTCTCAAAGTGGGCCAGTTCGTCCTCGCACTCGCGAATCCAATGGGTCGCAATCCAAGCGCAACTTACGGAATAGTCACAAATCCAGCCTTCAGTATTAGGTCATGGTGGGGAGGAGCCCCGAACAAAGTCCTCGTCACAGACGCCCGCCTCAACCCAGGCTACTCCGGCGGACCATTGGTCGATGCCAGAGGCAGAGTCATCGGCATCAATGCAGCATACGCCAACAACCGAGGAATATCCATACCAGTCAACACGGTCAAAGCAGTTGTCGACAAATTGATGCAAGATGGCAAGATCAAACACGCCTACCTCGGAATCGTCGCCGACAGCATACGCCTACCAGAAAACATTGCAAATCAACCAGACATCAACCAACCAGGCGGACTAATCATCTATAACGTCGAGCAAGATAGTGCAGCCAAGAAGGCTGGACTTACAATGGGCGACGTCGTAGTGAAGCTGGACGGCAAACAAGTCGAAGACATCATGGACCTACACGAGATGCTGGACGATAAGGCGATCGGGAAACGAGTGAAGCTCAGCGTTCTCCGCGGCGAGAAGCTGATCGAACTCACAGCCACTCCAACAGAATCCGAACAATAAGACAAAACGAATCAACAGCGCGCTGGTCGATCCTAAGACCAGCAATTCCCTTTTCTTATCGTGAGAAAAACATCTTTCAAGTTGCGATCGTATCGCGTGAGACGAAAGCGATCACAACTCGAAAAACCGTATATTGACCGCTAATCACCCTCCTCCCAGTATAGGAAATGACGGTTCAGTCCGACAAATCCCCAATTGTTGAGGCCAAAGGAGTCTGGAAAGTATACCAGATTGGAAGCCTCAAAGTAGAAGCCCTAAGAGGCGTTGACTTGAGCGTAAGAAGGGGAGAGATGCTCGCAGTCATGGGTCCCTCCGGATGCGGCAAAACCACTTTACTAAATTGCCTTTCAGGACTCGACGATCTGAGTAAGGGAAGAGTAGAGATCGAAGGTGTCGACTTGCAAAAGATGAGCGACGATCAAAAATCGCAGTTCCGCGCGAGAAGAATGGGCTTCATCTTTCAAGCATACAACCTCCTACCTGTATTTAGTTCAATCGAGAACGTAGAGCTGCCACTACTCTTAGCCGGAATGTCGGAGACCGATGCGAAGGTCGCTGCTCTCGACGCACTCAAGATGGTAGGGCTCGAAGAATGGCGATCACACAAACCCATGGAACTGAGCGGGGGCCAACAGCAACGTGTTACGATAGCGCGAGCGCTCGTCAATAAACCAGCGATCGTCTGGGGCGACGAACCCACAGGGAACCTGGACTCCGACCTGTCCAAGGAGATTGTCCTGTTATTGCGTCGTCTCAACCGCGAATACGGGTTGACCCTGGTCCTCGTGACACACGACCAAGGTGTAGCTCAAGAAACCGACAGAATCGTCCAGATGCGAAACGGGCTCGTGGAGAGAGAAGTCGCTCCGGTCCGGATCCAACCCACAGCCTAGAGGGTTCCTGCTATGACGACCATTGAGAAAACCAGTCGTAAACGAACTCCGCTCTTGGCGCTGGCAATCTTCCTCCTCATCGTCGCGATCGGCGAAGGAGTAGCGCTCTTCTCCGACTACGAGAGTAATGTTTACCTTCGAGATTATGCAGCCGCAAATTCAACAACCATACTGGCCGAGATAAGTGGTCTCATTGTCGTCGCGGTTTTTCTGTCGTTCATTGTGACCCGGGCCTCCAGAGCAGCTGCTACAAGCCGCCTTGGACGCTTTGGTCACAGAATAGCCTCGCTACTCCCGATCCTTTCAGGACTGTTCGCAATGGTACTATGGTTCGTCGTTGTAAGCAAGATTGTAGGTGGTTCCTTAATCTATTTCGAAGCCTACACGGTCTCCGTCCTGTTTCTGATTTCTGCCTGGTTAATGCTGGGTGACAGAATAACAGTACGGATGGCAGTCCGGAACTTTACCCGCAGAAAAACGAGCATGGCTATCGTAATCACTGGTCTGATGATCGGCACCGCAATGATTTCAGGCGCATTAGTGACAGGAGATACTCTCACAGAGCTCTTCACCCGAGGAGCCTACTACGGTTACGGATACGCTGATGAGGTAGTATACGTCCACGACCCGATCAGCTTCGCATACCAATACATCGGCCTAAACGTTTCACAGACCCTTGCCTCTAATCTCCGAAGCAACCCCACGGCGGGAAGTCAAGTGCTGGGCGTGACCCCGGAAATCCTCGACACGGTAGTCGTTAACGATACAAGCTACGGATATATCCAAACGGGAGTCACTCTCATAGGAACGTTTCCAAACTCGACCCAAACACTTGGCGAATTTCATCGGGCCGACAAATCGATCATCTCATCAGATCTGGGTAATACAAATGCCATCCTAAACGACCGAGCAGCCAAAGACCTGAACGCTAGCACCGGCGACACGATCCTCGTATTCTACCTCTCGAAGATCGTCTCTCTCCAAGTTGCTGGGATCGCTGTCTCGGATGCGAGAGGCTACTTCTCAGCAGGCGACAATCTCTTCGTATCGATGACAGCAGCACAATTGCTTACGAATCATCCGGGTCAATCGAACTATATTGCAATCACAAACATTGGCGGGCTCAGAAGCTCAATAGATCATACACAAGCCGTAGGCCTTGCAGCCAACCAGACACTCAACCAATTCTTCAACCAATCACAAAACGGGCTTGGGTGCAAGACAGACCCTAGCTCAGCCGCTCATTCCGCAATCATCCCGTGTGCATATGGCGAAAAGAAGAAGGCGGTAGACTCGGCTACCGCTGGCGCCCAGAATCTAGAGAACTTCTTCGTTGTGCTTAGCACCTTCGCAATAATCGCAGGGATCGTCCTAATCGTGAACATATTCGTAATGCTCGCCGAGGAGAGAAAGTCAGAGATGGGAATGGCGCGTGCAGTCGGAATGAGAAGAGGCCAGCTGACCAAACTCTTCGTCTTTGAAGGAAGCCTTTACGCGGCAGGCGCCGCCTTTGTCGGCGTATTCGTGGGGATAGCAATCGCTTACGGTATCCTCTACGCGTTCGGAACAATCATCTCGGGCGTTTTTCCAGTCAACATCGGCCAGGTGTTGAACAGTTTCACCTTCACTCCCCAAAGTCTCTTCACAGCCTTCACCGAAGGATTCCTCATCACATACTTCACCATCCTCTTCACTTCATGGCGGGTCAGCAAACTCAACATAATACGCGCAATTCGTCAAATTCCCGAGCCTCCGACAGGACTGAAGGTGTACAATTCGCTGCTTGTCTTCGGAATTATCCTTGCAGTAGCAGGCGTATTTCTTTTCCAAAGCGCCTTCGCCTCAAAGTCCGCAGTAGAGACTCTTGTTGGCCCAAGTCTTGTCATCTTTGGCATCGGACTAGTAATGTCCCGATTCGTGCTCAACAGGTACGCCTTTACTTTTACAGGAGTGGCCTTGCTGGTTCAATGGGCCGTCCCATCGTTTTCATGGAACAATCCAATCATTCAGAACTACAGCTACGGTCCGGAGCTATACTTCGCAGGCGGAATCCTGATGGTCCTTGGTGGAGTGCTAGTTGTGATGTACAATACGGACGTGGCGATCGCAGCCCTTCGATTGTTCTATCGAGGAAGGAAAACACTCACTCCTGTATTCAGGATGGCTTTAGCCTATCCAGAGAACAAGCGATTCAGAACGGCAGCAACAGTCGCAATGTTCGCCCTCGTCATATTCACCGTCTCAGCAATTGGCTCGATTGCCGCGGAGCAGAACGCCGCACTAGACAAGCTGGTAAAACAGGACTCAGGTGGATATGACATCATAACGTCAACTCGCGTCCCTGTCTCCAACCTCACAGCTCAAATCATGCATGACCCACATCTAAACGGGCTGACGGTCATCCCGTTCAATTCGACGTTCCTGATCTCTATCCACGACGTTACCATCAATCAGGATTTTGGCAAACCACCGGAGCTGATCGGAGCAGACCCTAACTCATCGGCAACCTCGAACTTCTTTCTAACTAACACGTTCAACATGGTCAACATGACAAGCAATTACAAGACCGCTGCAGATGTCTGGAATGCGGTCAGAACCAACTCTTCAAAAGTCATCTGGTCCTTCGGTAGAGTCAACACCAGAGGCCCACCACAATCCTCGGTCACTCCAGTTGCCGGGGACTTTTTGGAATTGAAAGGATTCGGTGTGCCCGCGAAAACCGTCCAAGTAGTTGGAATATTGGACGGGATCTTCTACGAAGGACTCATCTCGAGAAGCCAACTCTTGTGGGACTCGTTTCACGTGGGCACAGGCACCCTTTCATTTGTTAAGGTTGGCCCCGGTCAGGACCCAGTTACGGTCTCCAACATCCTGCGCCGAGACTTCGTCAAACTTCAGATGGCTACGATCGTGATTCCTGTTCTCCTCGCTAACATCCTCCAGATCAGCCAGTCAATACTAGGCCTGTTCGAAGGATTTCTTGGGCTGGGACTGGTTGTTGGAATCGCCGGGCTAGGCATTCTATCCGTGAGGTCAGTTGTGGAGAGGCGACAGGAGATTGGGGTGCTCCGTGCGCTCGGCTTTCGAAGAAGAATGGTCATCGCCGCATTCATAATCGAGAATAGCTATGTTGCATTATTGGGAATCATGATAGGAGTCCTCTTGGGGGTGAACCTAGGTTACGCCTTCGCGGTCAGTCCGAATTCAGGTCTTACATTTGTCCTTCCCTGGCAATCAATCCTCGAAATCGTGGGACTAGCGTATGGCCTATCGCTATTGACAACCTTCAACTCTTCAAGACGAGCCGGGCGCATTCCTCCGGCCGAAGCGCTCAGATACTCTGAGTAGCTCGGTATCTGCTAGGTTCTTAGTTGACCGAGACTCTTGGATATATCCAACTAGCCCTCCGGAAAAGCTCTCTTCTAGATATTCGGAACTTCGCCCTCCCAGAGTGGCGTACTATCAAAGAAGCAAACGCGCTCCCGACCGCGGAGGCCCATGCTATGTCCTGGGTCCTCCAAAAAGCAACCAGCCAGCCCGCGAGCATGACGTCTCCCGCCCCTGTAGAATCAAATTGACGAGTTTCTGGATAAGCTGGCACTTTCAATATCCCGTCCTTCGAACCGACGACGACGCCCTTCGACCCTAAAGTTACCAGCGCAAACTTCGGCCCCTTCCCGAGAAGGCCCAATGCCATACGAATCGGATCGATAGTAGATGTCAGGACCTTTGCTTCTTCCCGAGATGCTTTGACAGCGTCGCACAAACCAACATAGTCGTCAAGGTTCTTGTTGGAAAGTCGGATTCTTCCAAAGCGCCCTGCCGTCCTGATTAGGCCCTGAGCATCTAGAGATAGAAATCGGCATTTTCGCCGGGCCATGGCCGCAAGTTCTAGGTCGATTTCATGATAAACGGGGCCGAGGTGAATAATGTCTTGATTCCCTATCTGAACTTCATCGGAGATTATAGGGCCCCGATTAAGGAGTCTCACTTTGCGGTTTCCCTGCTTGTACATGAGCCGGAATCGAGTGGACGCTGAATTGCCAGTTTGAATTCCTTTGAGATTGACCTTCTTCTTTGCCATCCAGGCCAGAGAATCCTGTGGATAGTCTGGTCCAATGGATGAAACGATACCTGCCTCAGCGCCAAAGATCGAAGCTGTGACAGAAGCGTAGAAGGCTGATCCGCCGGGGACGATGCGATTTGGTCCCGAATCAGAAACGATCTCGTCTATCGTCATGTTTCCAACGGACAGTAGCCTCAAGTCTCAGATTCAGCTGGGCAGAAGAAGACATTAGTACTAAGCCTATCGTCTAGAATAGTAGGAAAAAGTCTAGATGACAAAGAAACGACGGTCTAGGGGACGCAGCAAAGGAGGAAAAGGAAGAAGCGAACTTGTTCAGTGTGCAAATTGTGGAATGCTAACCCCCCGAGACAAGGTGAAACGTGTGACGAGCTGGGTATCCCTTGTTGAACCATCGTTGGCCAAGGAGCTTCGGGCTCACGGAGCATACATTGCTCGACAGAGAGTAATGAAGAACCTCTGCGTCTCATGTGCTGTCCACTTCGGCGTTTCCAAAGTCAGATCCAGAGAAGATAGACGGCTCTAATCCCTTATCGCCTAATCAATATTTTCCATGCTTCGTAAATCCGTTCAACCACAGTCACCGTCGAGAGAACGGCTACCAACAATGTACCCCAGAAAATACTCTCATGGTAAGCCGGGAATGCGATTGTTGCGACCAGTACAATGAGGAGTCTCTCTGGCCTCTCGGCGATACCGACTCCCTTCAAAGTAACGCCTTCAACTTCGACTCTTGCCCGAACATAACTAACCATCAACGAAGCAGACAGTGCCCAAACAGCGACTGGAAAACTGGTCAATCCTCCAAAGGCAAAAGCGGCATAAAGCGAGATCTCTCCGAGGCGGTCCAGGACACTGTCTAGGACTCCCCCTACCTTTGAAACGTATTTGTAGCGTCGAGCCATCGCACCGTCGATCGCGTCAAAATAACCTGCGGCGAGGAGCAAGACTACGGCACCAGCCCAATAGAAGAGTTGGGGTAGACCAGTGGCATAGAGAAGTGCAGAACCTAGGATGAAAACTAAGCCGAGAAAAGTGATCCCGTTCGGCGACAAGCCAGCAGCGTGAAATGCACCTGCAGACGAGGCAAAGAAGCCCTCCACGTAAGCCTGAATCTTCGACAGCATTAGACTGGAAGGCATTCAAAGGACACGGCTTTTAGAGATTATTACTCGCCAACAACCATTCCCAACCCGCTAAAGTCTATCTACGTCATTCCCCGAGATTCCAAGACTGGGAACGAGCAATTGGGAAAAGTCAGTAAGGGCGTAAAGTGCACCGTTACGGGTTGCGCAAACGACGCTGTAAGATCAATATCCTCTGAGGAAGTTTCTAAAGCGGGCCTGAAGGTTTCGTCCAGTGGCCGAGCCTATCTGTGTAAGAACCATTACCGCGAGATGAAGAAGAAGTTGAAGAAGGACCGAGAAGTTGAACGGTGGAGGCTGATGCGATGAGGCTGCTTCTGGTACACGCTGACAAATTCGAGTATGAAGCACGAGAAAAAGCGGTCAAGGTACCAGAACCCCTAGACGATTCTAGAAAGAAGGGCACGCTTGAAGACGGACTCATTGTTTTCTGCACCGTAGAGAAAGTCGACGAACAAGCCCCCGAGCGCGTGATAACAAACGCTTCCAATTCAATTGAGGAGGTACTTGGATGGCTCAAAGCTAAGAAAGTCATGATCTATCCGTACGCACACCTGTCGACATCTTTAGCCTCCAGAGACCCCGCGATCAACATACTCAAGGGACTCGAGAAGGAACTGTTAACCAAAGGGTACGAGGTGAAACGCAGCCCGTTTGGATGGTACAAGAGCTTCACGATGACGGCGAAAGGTCATCCGCTCTCTGAATTGTCGCGAACTATCAGTATCGACGAACAATCCGAGTCGAAGACGGGTGCATCGATGAAAACAGAGTATATGGTAATGGACATGGATGGCAGCCTTCACAGTCCCGAGGATTTCGTGTATCGGCAGGGGATGGATGAATTCCAGTCTCTTGTTGAGAAGGAGGCGTTGAAGAAGGGACTGACTGGTGGACAACCCAAGTTCTTGGACTATGCAAGGCGGTTCGGGATAGAATGGGAACCATATGCAGACGTGGGACAAATGAGGTTCGGCCCAGAAGCTAGTCTAATGCTTGACCTGCTGAGCGATTACGCGAATCAGGTAGTCAGGAGGATTGGAATTCCGATCCTAAACGTCAAAGGAACCAACATGTTCGACGTATCTATCGAACCGATCAAAGAGCACCTGCAGTTATTCGGAAGCCGGGCTTACGAAGTCAAGGTTGACGAAAGGACCTTCGTTCTCCGATACGCCGCCTGCTTCCAACAATTCTCGATGGTCAAGGATTGGACCCTGAGCTACAGGACACTTCCATTTGGAACCTTCGAGATAGCCGATAGTTATCGCCTAGAACAAAGCGGCGAGCTATTACTTTCTTTCCGACTTCGAAAGTTCTTGATGCCGGATCTTCACATTTACCTCCGAAGCGTCGACGAAGCCATCGACACAGGCCGTAAGGTACACGATCGAATATACGAGGAGATAAGGAAGCTCGACCGGGAATACGTCAGCCTGTACAATACCACTCGCTCATTCTACAATGCGCACAAGGATGTCTTTGTTGAGCTAGCTGCGGTTGAACGGAAACCAATCCTGATCAATTTCGTGCCTGAGGGGCACTACTACTGGGTCCTAAACGTGGAATACAATATCATCGATGACCTAGACCGTCCGCGCGAGATCGGAACTTTCCAGATCGATATAGGCAACGCCAAACGTTTCGGAATAAGTTACGATGACGAGAAAGGCCAAAAACAATTCCCCGTAATCATACACACCGCAGTCCTTGGAGGACTGGAAAGATACCTGTTCACTTTACTCGACTCGGCCATAAGGATGGAGAAAAACGGGAGAAAACCCATGCTACCAATATGGATCTCACCAATTCAGGCCAGAGTGATACCTGTCGGGCAGCAATTTATGGAAGAAGCTAAGAAACTAGTCGAGCGCCTGCAAGATTCAGGTATGCGGACAGATCTTGATGAGAGAGACGATACGGTGCAGAGCCGAGTGAGAGAAGCAGAACTAAGTTGGGTACCCTACATCTTGATTTACGGCGGCAAAGAAGTGAAATCGGACAAACTGTCAGTACGGTCGCGAGAAGACGGCAAGGACCACACGATGTCCTTGGAAGAACTGGTCAACCTCGTCCGTTCCAAGACGGCTGGTTATCCATATCGGGAACTGAACTTGCCCGAGCTCTTGTCCCAGAGACCAGGGTACAAGAGGGTCTGAGACACGCCGAGCGAACGAGGAACTCATTTATATTAGACCGGCACAGCCGAACACGCAAGGAAGCATCGAGCAAGACATGACGAAAGACCAGTCATACGGCGGTCTGATACTAGTGGTTTCTATTGTGATAGCCCTTTTCTACCTTTACGGCATCTACGCTGGGTTCACTCTAATCCTGATAGAGATCCCGGTTGTTCTCGCAGTACTAGCCATCCTCGGAATAACTGGATGGATTGGTTGGACAATGTTCACGACTCCACCGCCTGCTCCTTTAGAGACCGAACTCGCTTCTGCCACAGCAACCGCGGGGTCGGGTACTGCTCCCAGTCAGGCCCGAGCATCCGAACCGGAAGAAAAGTAGCTAATTCCCGTTCAACCTCCCGACATCTTCGAGAATCGATCAGCAGCCCCTCGTGTACTGCTTCCATCTTCTCCTGGTTACAACAGCCGTAAACTCGACCCGCCCCTTCTGAAGGCTTGCTCGATTACAGGGGCTCCAAATGAGCGAAGTTCCAATAGAAAAAGTAGTTACCGAGATCAACGGGTTCCGCCAAAGACTTAGCATGCTAAAAGACGAGTTGAACCGTGCCAATAGGGCTATGGCCGAAAAGATGGCTCAACTTGGCGAAACGCTAACTCAGAGAGTGCGTGACCTGAGAGACCAAGTGACGAACACTCCCCAAAATCTTCTGTTACTCGAGAGCAGATTCAACTCCGGGGAGGTATCCGATCAAGAATACAAGTCGCAGAGGGAGGAGTACCGTAATCAGTTAACGCGGAATCTCCGAAGCATTGATGAGATCAGGAGTCTTCTCCTAGTCATCAGTCAGCTTGAGGCACGACCTTCGGCACAGGTTGCAGGACCCCCCGGACCGGGGCCGAGAATGTCTGGTCCAGGCCCTAACTAGCTTCAAGACCCTTCCTCTCTGTTCTACTGGAATGCAGCCCCCCCGTGTACTGATTCTACCTTTTCTAGTAAATAAGAGGAAAGCTTATAACTATATTACCTAAAAAAGGTAGCTTTCATCCAAAAACGGTTGAAAGCATGGCGACCAAAACAGAATTAACCGAAAGACGCAGAACGACTACCGGAACCAAGGAACATAGGCTTCTCACCCGAGGCGCTCTCGACCAATATAGGCTAGTCATTGCCTGCGTCCGAGGCAACGTAAGTGTGAGGGAAACAATGTCCCGATTATTGAATGACGTTATTGGTGAGATCGACCAGCCGCCAGTCCTACTTTTTGGACCGACGGCTCCTGAAGACCTAACCTCAATACCAATCAATTCTAAGGTTGGTTGGGTCACTTTTGTGGACGGGAATGTCCAATCTCAGTCCCAACCTGGGTCAGCCCAACTAATTTCTCCCGACAATATCCTGGAGGTTAACTTGTTCATTGAACAAGCCGCCACCGGCGAGTC
>VBBA01000172.1 GCA_005888675.1 Candidatus Bathyarchaeota archaeon
GTTTCCGGAAGGGCTAAAACCACTATCGACTAGCTGCTAGTCTCAGAAAGACGCCTGATCTCGAATCAGGCCAAGTAGATTGGAACTCAGAACGTGCAGATACTTCACCACAACATCATAGGATCTACGAACACAGAGGCCAAAACCCTTGCGGAGAAAGGTTGCCCTGAATGGACTGTTGTTGTTGCAAACGAGCAAACATCCGGAAGAGGCAGGACCGGGAAACATTGGCATTCTCCTCCCGGCGGACTCTGGCTCTCAGTAGTGC
>VBBA01000173.1 GCA_005888675.1 Candidatus Bathyarchaeota archaeon
ATCTGATTTTGGGCGGCCTCAAGCTTGGGGGAATTCTCGTTGAGGCGAGGTTGGTGGGAAGAAGAATCGATTTCGCGGTCGTAGGAGTTGGCATCAACCTTAACATCGTGCCTTCCCTGCTACCGCCGGGTGCGACTTCTACCTTTAAGGTCACAAAGCGTGTTCTTGACCAAGACGCCATGATGGAAGCCCTTCTGGAAGAACTACGGTCATCGTACCCTAAACTCCATGACAAGCAGCAAATTCTTCAAGAGTGGTGGGATCACTGCGTCCACCACCTGAAACCAGTGACTGTAGTGGGTCCTAATGGCCCAATCTCAGGCGTTTCGACTGGGATAGGCCCTAGCGGCGAACTACTTGTAACGACCCCCAACGGGGATACCCAAGAGATAGCCGAAGGAACAATTCTCTCCTCCTGAAATGTTGACTTCGGCTCTAGTTTTATACGGACGAGGAATCCCCCAATCTCAGCGATTTTCCATGAGCATGAAAGAACGGATGGAAGAACTTGAAGACGCACGGGCACGGGCGAAGTTGGGGGGCGGAGCGGCGAAGAATTCGGAACAGCATTCTAGAGGCAAGATGACCGCACGTGAGAGGATCGAAGCATTAGTTGACCTCGATAGTTTCGTCGAAATAGACAGGTACGCGCTCCATCAGACTCGCGATTTTGGTATGATGGATAAACGAATTTTGGGCGATGGGGTTGTCACAGGATACGGGAAAATAAACGGTCGCCAAGTTTACGTGTTCTCCCATGACTTCACTGTGTTCGGCGGAAGCCT
>VBBA01000324.1 GCA_005888675.1 Candidatus Bathyarchaeota archaeon
GACACCCTTCTTATACAAGTCTTCGAAATTTTTCCAGTCCTTCGATCTAATGGCCTCGCTTATCGGGTTGAGGTATTCACGGGCAAAGTTGGTTAGGTCCGTCGAATATTTTGGCCTTAACGTACTACCCGCACGCAGTAGAGCTGTAACTTGGTTGAGCTCGTGTTGTGCGAGGAGCCAGTTACCACCCTTAGCCGCATAGTAGAGGATATGATACCGCTCTCCTACCTCCTTCATTAGCCGGGCCATTCCAGGCTGGACCTCAGCCAATTGCTCAAGCGTCATTTCTCCATGCTTCGTTTTGATCGTGGTGACTTTCTTCTCTTCGGCCAAACTAGACAGCTCAGTTGCACCTTCAAGAGTGTCTGCTTATATGGGAACAGTCAAACCTTGAAACTGGGGGATGACGGTTAGGTTGTGGGTTGAGTTCAAGTGTCCGATATGCAATCAAGAACTGGAAGATGACAGGGACCTTGCCAACTTCCTGGTCTGCAAGAACAACTCTCACGGATTGTTACGGTTCTACACAGGAGACGGGTGTTTCTTCACGACCGACCACAAGGTGGCTGAGGCATTGTTGTTGAAGGGACGAAAGGTACACGTTTCAGACCCGAAAGGTTTCGTCCAGTTAGAATAATCGCTCGTCGGCTAACCATTATTATCCGATGTTTCCGTTCAAACCAGCTATTGCACCGGGCCCGTAGCTCAGTCTGGATAGAGCGGCAGCCCCCTAAGCACTTACGGGGTCCCACCAGAACGGAGACAGCTGTAGGAGACACTGCGACAGTCTCCGGCTAGAGGCCGTGGGTTCGAATCCCACCGGGCCCGCCACTCCCCTTTCCCTCCCAAGTTCTCTACTCATTCGATCTGAGAGTACTTAGAGAAAAGATTCCGCATTACTCTTCCTTTCTTCTGGCACGCTGCCATGCCTCCTCTCCAAAGAGCTTAGAAAATCTCGGGCTAGGCTTCCGTCTCAACTGGCGTCTTGAGCTTCGTCAAGTAATGCTGGCGAAGTTTAGAAATCTTGGGCTCGATCACAACCTGGCAGTATGGATATCCCCGGTTTCTTTGATAGAATTCCTGATGATAATCTTCAGCCTTGTAAAATGCTTTGAACGGAACGACCTCAGTGACTATAGGATTCTTCCAAACCTTGGATCCCTCTAGCTCTTTGATGACCCCTTGGGCCGCTTCTCGCTGCTTCTCATTATGGTAGAATATCACGGACCTGTATTGGGTCCCGACATCTGCACCTTGTCGATTCAGCGTGGTGGGATCATGGGTCGTGAAGAATATGTGTAGGATGTCCTCGTATGGGATGATGTTTGGGTCGAAGGTGACTTGAACAGTTTCAGCATGTCCTGTTGTTCCCGAACACACGTCTTGGTAGGATGGATTCGCCGACTTGCCGCCCGAATATCCCGATTCTACCTTTTCAACCCCTTTTAACTGGCTGAATACTGCCTCACTGCACCAGAAGCATCCTGAGCCCAAGGTTGCCACTTCAGAATTCTTAGGGTTTCGCGGCTCTTTGATCGGGCTCATGCATCCCAGAGTAAACTAGGTGCGTTCTTGTTGATTTTACTTTGCTTCGTAGTAAAATGGGCGGTGATGAAACGGTCCTTTACCAGAGAGGTGCTGTAGCAAGGAGGCAGAGATGGAGTTGCCAAAGGGGGAGTCCCTTTAAGTAGAAATAATCAACCATCGAGAGAAAGAACGCGACCAGGAATCTCACCATTTCGTCAAAACCACTCGAGCAGGTTCCTGCTAAGACTAATGTTCTGATCGTCCAGATATAGGTACCGGCGGTCTCCGACCCGGACGCAAGCCAGGACTGCCACAAAGTTTTTGCAAAGTTGTAGGGAGAAGACGGAGAATACGAACGGTTTTTTTGAGATCAACCGTTAGAGGACGCGGAAACGCCTCGCGTACTTGGACTCATCAATTGATCGTTTCCTTTCGGTTGTCCCTTTTCGAACTCCTCAATCTCTCTTGCCAATTGGTGATACCTTGCAGCCATGGGATGGTTCGGAGCCGACACGATGAAGACAGATTTGCTGAGGGCACCCTGCACGTCATCAGAGAACGGAAGCAATCCTAGAACGTCCACTCCAAGTCTTGTCCCGAGTTTCTTTGCAAACTTGGAAGCGTCTGCTTCTCTTACTCCGCGAGGGATCATGTTGAAGACGAGGTGAGCTGGCTTGTCGAGGCTGCGGGCTAGCTCGACCATCACGTTGGTGCCGAAGATGTCTTGTTGATCTATCCGTGAGACGATGAGAAGATGATCGCAAACTCCAGTCGCAAGGAGGGTGTCATTCTCAATCCCTGGATGGGTATCTATGAAGAGATAGTCCAGCTCGAACAGTTTCTGCAAGCTTTCAAGAGCCTTCATGAAGGACACTATCTCGAAGCCCGTTCGAAGAGTTCGAAGCATAGCAGTGACGTTCGTGCTAGCCGGCATGAAGTATAGTTCACCAGTTTTCAACCCCAGCTTGTCATTCAATCTGATTACTGCTTGGCCGGGGTTCGCACTTCCCATCAATACGTCATTTAGCGTAGCCTGGACATCGGCCGGATCAATGTTGAAGATGACATGAAGCCCCGGTCCTTCAAGGTCC
>VBBA01000339.1 GCA_005888675.1 Candidatus Bathyarchaeota archaeon
ATTTTTCGTGAAAACCTATGTCGGTTGTTGGTTGTGAATCCCGTCGCGGAACCATTTTACAAGTGAAACCTGGTTCGTATTTCCATACTTCTCAACAATCACGATCCCCCGCTCAGACAATGCTGCAACGATCCGGTGCGTCTTCAATCGTGATAGGCCTGCTTCTTTCGTGATGTACTTTTGCAAGTAGGTCCCTCCATGCTCGTCCAATACGCCGACTATGCTTCGTTCCTCCGGTTTGAGAGTTTTCAAGACAATGGATACATTGTTTTCCTTTTCATTACCGGATGAAAGGTAGTAGTTTTTCATTTCAGGTAGCACTAGGAAATAGATGACTCCGACCATGCTGGCAAGTACTGTACTGAGAAAGAGTAGAGAGGAAAATAATACCAGGAATGGAAAGGCGGCCGGGAAACCGTTTGTGAGCAGCTGTGCGAGCACTTGTAACGGTGACTCTGCAGGAGTTAGGATTAGGGCGAGAATGTAGCCGGAGACTGCAAGTCCACTCGCTGCTGACACGAGCATTACTAGGAGGATCTTGAGCTTCTCCAACTATGACACCTCACCCCTCTCCAAATGTTCACTGCATCCCTTCGCTGGATCAGATCTTGTGCTTCTAGAGATTTCCCGGTTCTACCTATTGGGATGTTGTTGTTGCTGGTGGTGGCGTTGGTTTCCATCTGAGGATCAATACGCCACCGATTATTCCCAAGACTGCTCCGACGATGAAGCCCCCGGAGCCGAAGAAGCTTAGGATGCTGAACACCAGTGTGAGTATGCCCCATGTCTGTCGTTGAGCTGGCATGAAACGTAGCATTACAGATGACAATAGGACGATAATGCCGCAGATGAGGCCGAATATTGCGATTGCACTGACAAATCCGGACGCGAGACTACCCGGGCTTCCAGTATAGCCTCGTGGCGATGTAAAATTGGCATAGTTGAGATGTGGAAGAACAACTATGGCGATTGCCAAGAGGAATACGTCCACGAGCACTATCAAGGCACCACCTACAAGAGCTAGTATTGAGGGAACATTCGGATATTCCACGATTGTTGTTTTCTGAACCATTTTCATTTCTTACCTCCAAGCATATCATGTGTTAATGATATTGGGAAATATGTTCGGTGAAACGGTCTTGATACAGTATGTCAATCTTGGCTGAAACGATTCTGAAACGAAATTTTCAACTTATCTCGTATTGAACTACGCCAGGACCCGAAATCCAAACCGTCGCAGGGAATTCGGATTCTTCAGTCTGACTGCACAATCCCGATGTGGCCAAAGGTCTTTTATTCTTGCTGGCGGAGGCTACGGAAAGTGTTAAGAAGTGTATGAGGTCGTGAAGGAATCCCTTCGAGGACCCTTGGTGAAATTCGGCTACGTCTGTCTGATCAAGGCAGAACCTTCTGAAATCAACAGCGTCGCCAGCGAACTGAAGGGTATTGAGAAGAGACCTAGTACAGGCATCGAAGTCCTCGGGGCGTGGAGTACGTTCGGAGCACATGATGGCGTAGTCATCTTTACGTCCGATACGCCACAGCAAGCCATGGAATTCTTGACTCGGAAAGTCTCATCGATAAGTGGCATCCGAGCCACAGAAACCCTGCAAGGAAGCCCGTTACCGTCGTATACTCCTGGAGCCTCGAGCGAAAGCCGGTAACCCTTACCGGCCTCCTCTATTTTTTCCCTCGGAAGAAAGAGAGGCGGCTTCTTGTAGAGAAGTGAGAACCATTCGGAAGAGTGTATCTTCGACTTCGTAAATTAGGATGTTGATGTTAGACGGAAATTTCTTCGAAACTATTTGCAGTAGTTCTTGTACCGCCGAGCGACTCTCGCTCTCGAATAGTAGAACATGAATCCTTTTTTCGTGATTGTTAGGCAAGGCTCGATCGGGACACTGCGCGGAACGATATGGGAAGATCGTGACCGGACCCGCATCGGCAGGGTTTTTCTTGCTTAAGGGTTCCGTCAGCTCCTCCGTTACTTGATGCTCTCCTCACTCAAAGAAGAGCAGATTTCTGCACAATAATCTTTGACCTCGGGACCCGTTCCAAATCGGCAATGATTCTCATCCTGGGTAAGTTGCAGATCCGGGTTCAACGACGAATATTTCTGAAGTAGAGCGATCGGTAGGTGTCAACCTCTCGCCAAGGACTTTTCGCTATTGTAATATGCGGCAGGACCGGTACGTCCACTTTCGTATTACCGCTGCCTGTCCCAGAACCGGTAGTCTTGTTCACCGTTGAGACTTTACTATCCGGATCTAATCGTGTCCATTCGGGAATTATTACTGCACGAAGCAGCATCTGAATGTTCACTCCTCGGTCTCTGGCTTCGTTAGCGAGCATCGCGAAACATTCATCGCTTATAGACAACATAAATGTGGCCGCCAAAATTCAACCTCCAACAATTCAAGATCCAAATAGGAAACGTATGAGAGTCATAGTAGGACAGATCGATCTATTAACCGTAGACAGATTTTAAGTTCGAATCAAGGACGATATATCATTACGCGACATTCTCGAAGCCTGAAAGGACCTCAGCAGTGAAATTTCGAAGACGTTATACTTTCTAACGTCGTAGCTGCTGTTCAAGCCACTCGATCTCAAACTTGTCGTCCGGACCCGGATCTATTCCGGCCTTTCCCAGCAACATCTTGGAACTTGCCAATAATTCACGGGCCTGATCTGGGTCCCTTCTGCTGTAGGCGACGGATGACTCCAACGTGCCTCGCGAGAAAGTTTGAGCAGAGCCCCCGCTTCTTCAAGAGTCATTGCCGACTTACCGCTCAACGGTCCCGCTTCATGGAACCGGTTTTGTAAGCCGCTTTCGCACTACCGCATACCAGTCAGCGTCGCGATGTGTGCTGAAGCCGTTCTTGAGATACATAGGCGTCCATGAACAACGGGGCCTGTCCTAGGGACGGATCAAGTCCATGGGTCAGTTCAAGTGCTTTTGCGGCAAGTGATCGCGCCTCTACGTAGTTGCCCTGTTCATAGGCTACTCGACTCAGACCGAGATTGGCAAGTGCCAATGCTTCTCTATCATTGATCTTCTCAGCGATTTCAAGCGCCTCTTGATTGTACTTTTGAGAATCTTCCAGTTTATGTTGATGGAACATGAATAGTCCGTTTCCGTAGAGAGCGAGCGCCCTATTCCTCGACGATTTCTTCTTCGTAACTCCCAGCACTGTGTCCAGAAATTTCCTACCTCCAGCCATATCTCGCGCTATCATCCAGAGTCTCCACATGTTCGCCGCGGTCTCAACTGCCTCGTCCTCGAACCCATTTCGGACAAGCACTTCAATCGCAGTGGTGAACGATTCTCGCTTCGGGACGAGCCGGTCCGTCCACTTACTCAATTCAGTGTCTTGGCGAACCATATCCCCTCCCTGCGAGGACGGGTAACTCCAACGTGCCTCGCGAGAAAGTTTGAGCAGACCCTTCGCTTCTTCAAAAGTCATTGCCGACTTACCGCTCAACGGTCCCGCTTCATGGAACCAGTTTTGTAAGCCGTTTACGCACTATCGTATACCAGTCAGCGTCGCGATGTGTGCTGAAGCCGTTCTTGAGATACATCGAGAGTGGACCTGGAAAGTCGTACGCAGCTGATGGTGGTTTCTTGACCGGATAAGCTTCAGCATACTCTAATCCTTTTTCGACAAACTTCTTGCAGGCAGCGTGCAGTAGGTGGGACGCGACTCCCTGGTGGCGATGAGAAGCAGCTACTACGAAGCAGACGATTGAACCGACACGTTCTCCCTTATCGGGACCCGGCCCCAACAGCCAGTGCAGCGCTGGATAGAGTCCACGAGAAGCAGCATTACACCAGCCAACGGGCTTTCCATTATCATAGGCAAGGAACCCGTGCATCCTATCATCCTCTATCAGCAAGGAGGCTTGATGACGACTCTCAGCCTTTCCTTTGTTGTTTGCGAAATGATAGGCCGAACAGTAACAATCAGACCAATCCGGATTGTCCGCAAAAGCAACATGGTCAAAGAACAACAGAAAGTCGTCTCTGAGAGACGGGCTTAGTTCTTTGACGACGACTTCGGTCATGGGAGAGCATAACACCGTCTACAATATTTTGCTTTCTTTGGGCATTTCTGTGATTATGTGTCTGCAGAAACTGTCCCCGTCGACCATCCATTCTTTCCGGTCAATGTTCTTCCCTTTGACAGCGGCCTTGAGCAGTTCTGCATGGTAGCCGCGACAGACGACTTCCCCATGTTTCAAGGCAACTTTCCAAACTGGGCAATTTCTGCTAATGACGGTGAGGTTTCCATTTTCTTGATTCAACGTGGCCTCGAATCCTAGCTGGTTAATGCTTGTTTGGACATTTTTCACATGATCGCTGCCTTGCAGGTCCTGACCATCTAGGGATTTGGCTACGTCTACGGCGATAGATCTCAATAGCGACTCTGCTTGCCGGGGACTTTCTCTAACTATGAGCTTGGCCACGACTTTGTCGAGAAGAGTGTCATAGGTCCGCGGGAAAAGTTCCTTGCCATTCTCCGTTAAAGCATAGAATTTCTTGGGCCTTCCCACTTCCCCTTTCTGGAATGACTCAGTTACAAAATCGAGGCTTGCGAGTTGCTCGAGGTGCTTTCTGGCAGCGCTGACCTGAATATGCAGGCTTGAGGCAATGTCTCCAGCGGTCGAGTTTTCTGCGCGCAAGAGGCGCAGTATCTTGCTCTTTGATGGTCCTAGAAAGGACTGGTCAGACAATGTTTTCCTGGGTAATTTAGATACGCTAAGGCATTTATACATGCTTCCCTTTTAGCTACTGAAAAGTGTCTAAAAATGAACACAACTAAGATCCGAACCAAACTGACACACAAGACAATAGCAATAGCCATNNNNAGGACAAGTCAACGCAGCACATGACAATCAAGAACAGAACAAGACCTCCACCATAGCCTTCCATGATGCGATGCGGAAACTCTGGGAGGATCATATCACGTGGACAAGGCTCGTTATAGTCAGCGTCCTCAACGGACTACCCGACACCAGCTCCACAGTCGACCGGCTTCTCCAGAACCAAGCAGACATTGGCAACGCAATCAAACCCTTCTACGGCGACACAGCCGGCAACCAGCTCACAAGCCTGCTACATGACCATATCACCATAGCCGCCGAGATCCTCACTGATGCCAAGGCCGGAAACACTGTCGCGCTCAATAATGCGATTGCCCGATGGTACGCTAATGCCAACGACATCGCCGCCTTCCTGCACAATGCCAACCCGAAGCACTGGAGCATAGATATGATTCAGTCAATGATGAAAACCCACCTCGACCTCACGCTAGCCGAAGCTGTCGCCTACCTGAAAGGCGACTATAACGGATCAGTCAAATCCTACGAACAAGTACACCTCGAAATACTAGGCATGTCTGACACACTAAGCTCAGGTATCATCGCCCAATTCCC